>CAJOOT010000114.1 GCA_905236215.1 uncultured Eubacterium sp. | reverse complement strand
TCCATGTGTCGCGGCTCACCTTTTACCGTTACAAGGAACGGAAGGTTTATATTGGCCGTGGTGGCGGCAGAAAGCGTAATCTTTGCCTTTTCCGCTTCTTCACGGACACGCTTCATGGCCACAGGATCATTTGCTATATTTACGCGCTGAGTGCGTTTGAATTCTTCTACCAGGTATTTGACAATACGCTCGTCAAAATCATCACCCCCCAGGTGATTATCGCCTGCAGTGGCAAGAACGGAAATAAGGTTGTCTCCAATCTCGATAACAGACACATCAAAGGTACCGCCACCCAGATCATAGACCAGAATCTTCTGAGGCTGTCCATTGTCCAGGCCATAGGCAAATGCAGCAGCAGTAGGTTCGTTGATGATACGCAGCACATTTAATCCTGCAATGCGTCCCGCGTCCTTTGTTGCCTGCCTTCGTGCATCGGTGAAATATGCCGGCACCGTAATAACGGCGTCGGTAACAGGCTCTCCCAGATAAGCCTCTGCATCACTTTTAAGTTTTTTAAGGATCATGGCCGAGATTTCGGGCGGAGAATAAGATTTTCCGTTAAGTGAAACACTGTAATCCTCTCCCATTCTGCGTTTTATGGATGCGACAGTGTTCTTAATGTTCATCGTTTGCTGGCGTTTAGCCGGTGCGCCCACCAACAATTCACCGTTCTTTGTGAAAGCCACCACGGACGGTGTGGTCCTTAGTCCCTCTGAGTTTGAAATAACTACGGGTTCTGTTCCCTCAAAGACCGACACACAACTGTTCGTGGTGCCCAGGTCAATGCCAATTGCTTTTCCCATTTCCTTGTCTCACCTCTTAAAACGTTTTGACGCTGAAAAAACATAGAGAGCGTCAATGTTTACTTTACTAACATTATGTGAACGAAATATGCCAAAATAATAAAAAAAAAATAAATCTTGGAGAATTCATAATTTTAAAGGCGGAACGGATATATCCGCCCCGCCTTGCTATAGGTTCAATATATATGTTATTTCTTCACTTTTACCTTTACTTTCTTTTGTAGTCCGGCTTTTTTTACAGCCTTGGCGATGACCTTTTTCTGTGCCTTTGTGCCCACCTGTACAGTTCTAAGCTTCTTGTTCTTTTTGAGGTTTAGCTTCTTTAGGCATGAAGCTTTCACGGTTTTGGGCACTACCAGTTTTTTAAGTTTCTTTGCTTTTTTAAGGACATTTGCCGAAATGCCCGTTACCTTGTATGTTTTACCATTTAGCAAAACGGTAGACGGTATAGTCACGGTCTTTTTGGATTTTGCGGATACATTTGTAACCGTCACGGTATCTGAACCATCGGCTGCCGTCTTCACGGTAAGACTTACTCCACCCGTTGAAGATACGTTCTGGGTGGCTCCTGCTGCTATTCCGGTTGAAGATGCGGTGGGAGATACCGGAGTGGTCGTTCCAGACGTTGTATCAGTAGTTTTGATAACAGGTGTCGGATCGTAGTCCTTCCAAACAGGATAGAGCGTTACTGTCTCTCCTTCAGCTGCCAGGGGAGCATCTAATTCAAAATCTCCGTAAACTCCATAAAATGCCTCAAATCCGGACGTTGCATCCTTCGATGTTCCCAAATAGTTAAAGTATTTGCCCTTCATGAAATAGCGTACGTTTGATATTTGCAGTCTCTTATCCGTTAAGAGAACCTTTATGGGTTTCACATACCCCAAGCCTCCGTTAGGATCTATTTCTACGGTATAAAATTCTTTAGTCCACTGTGCATAAAGCGTGATTTCATCTCCGGCATCTCCAAGATCTTTCGACAGATACTCTCCGGCTTCTACAGCTATACCCGTTCCGTCCGCTTTGGTATTCCATCCGCTGAACATATATCCATCTCTGTCAAAATCGGCATCCGGAACATAGTGATAATAAGGAAAGTCTTCCGGTACAACCACTTGGGAATCGGAATAGATATCTCCATATCCTTCGTTTGCATCATAAGTGATACTGTAGGTACCCGTCGTCCACTGTGCATAAAGATCTATATTGCTACCATCTTCGGGAATCATCTCCGCGGGAAAATATTGGGAATTTATAGTCTGTCCACTTCCGTCTGCTGCGGTATTCCACCCTGCGAAGTAATATTCAACATCATCATCCGAATATCTGGAAGTTTCATGCATATAAAACTCGTTCTCCGAAGCCTCATCCCAATAATAATCTAAAGAATACGACTCGCCCGCGCCTTCGTAGTTATCATAGTATGTGATGGTAAACTTTTTCATCTCCTCTTCTTCAGATGATGATTCTTCTTCAGACGTCGATTCAGGTGCCCACTGGGCATAGAGCGTTACCTTTTCGCCTGCGTTGGTAATGTCAAATGTGGGATAATCAAAGTTATAAACCTCTGTGCCACTTCCGTCAGCTGCGGTATTCCAGCTTTCCAGGTAATATCCTTCACGTTCGTACCCACTGCACCCTACATTATAAATAGCGGAGTAACCGTAAGGAACATTCATTGTGAAATCACTTTCAGTACTGTATTCTGATTTTTTGCCTCCATTACCGTCAAATACTACAGTATATCCGGGTGCCCACATGGCATACAATGTAACCGTATCACCAAATGATATGATATCTCTTGGCATATCTCCGCTCAGGTTGTACCAGTCGCCCGAGCCATCCACTGCCGTGTTCCAGCCGATCAACACATCAGTGCCTTTTTGGAAATTATATCCGCTCAAAAATTCGTAGTAAGCGTAGTTGACTAAGATTTCTTCCTCATATGATGAACAAACCGTGCCATCCCAGTCAACACAAGTGCCCCCGTTAGCGTCATATACTATGGTAGTATATGCTATATCTTTGGACTCCTTAATAAATTTTTGTTTTGCTGCGGCTTCTTTTTCCCTGAGTTTGTTATTTACATCTTCATTGTGCTTTTGAGCTGCCTTTACCTGTGCTGATACTTCATCTGAGGTATAAGCTACCCCCCCACCTGCATCGGATGCGGCCTGCACATCAACTGCAGAAATGTACCCTTCTGCCGGAATATAAGATACTGTGAGAGCCACTGCCATAAACCCGACAAGTATGGATTTTAATCTCTTTTTAGTCATTTTTCATTTCTCCTTTCAAATCGGTGATATACCG
>CAJOOT010000113.1 GCA_905236215.1 uncultured Eubacterium sp. | reverse complement strand
CTCTCGGACCTTTCTTCCGTGATCGTCATACCCGAACCGCCAAAATCACATTTTCCGCTCTGTACGGATGGTATGATCCCGTCAAAATCCATAATCTGTATCTCTAGTCCATATCCGTACTCCTTACAAAAACGCGATATGATATCTATATCATATCCTATCACCATTTTTTCACTAACGTAGCTGAAGGGATTGTGTTCGGGTGCGCACGCATACTTTAGTGTCCCGTTTGTATCAGGAAATTTAGTATAATCTTCAATTATCTTTTTACTCTCATCATCTCCAAACCATATAGAGTCTATCTCCTCAAGTGTTCCGTCTGATTTGATCTTTTTTAGAAATTGGCTCAGCTGATCATTAAGTTCAGCACCTTTTTCAGACTTCTGAAGCGCAAAACCAAACTGTGTTTCTTCAAGATATTCCTGTATATATGTTAAGTATTCCTCTTCATTCATTATGTTCCTGATAGTGGGTTCCTCTTCTACAAAAGCGTCAATCTTTCCGTTTGCAATGGCATTGCACATATCGGATGTGCTTTTATAGTAACTGATATTGGCATTGGGGATTTTGTCTAATACCACAACATCAAAATAACTACCCTGCGTCACACCTATATTTTTCCCGTCAAGTTCCGACAACGTTGTGTAAACACCTCCGCCACCGTATGTAGTCAGTCCGGTATCACTGCTTTCCGACAAATCATCAGAAGATGCCTCTTCAATGTTTTCGGTCTTTGTAACAAGGACAACGCCTCCATCGGCAGTAGGTGTCGAAAACAGAACCTCCTCTTCCCTCTCCGGAGTAACATTCATATCTGTCGTAAAATCGCATTTCCCGGATTGAAGCGCAGGGATACGTCCCGAAAAATCAACATCCATGATCTCGAGCCCATATCCGTTCTCTCTGCAAAAACGGGTTATGATATCAATATCATATCCCACATGCTTATTATCCTTCATGAATGACCATGGCATATCCGTTGATGTAGTGGCCACTGTAATCGTTCCGTTTTCTCCGGTAAGATCCGACATATCCACCGTCTTCAGACTTTCATCCGTTCCGAACCAGATATCCTCCAGCTCTTTTATTGTACCGTCCGAGACCAGTCTTTCGAAAAATTCATTAAAGCTGCTGCAAAGGGCAGCACTTTCATCATCATCCTTTCGGAAAGCAAATGCATAATTGTTCTCAGAAAGCCTGCTATGTATATAATCTATATCCGGTTGTTCGTAATGGGTCATTTTTGCCAAAGGCTCGTCTGCCAGGTAGGCATCAATAGTGCCCGACATAAGCGCAGCCGAGCAATCCGGATAGCTGTTAAAATAAAGCAGCTCACTATTCGGAAAGTTTTCTTTTCCGATTGTCTCTATCGGAGTTCCCGTAAGTACTCCTATCTTTTTCCCGTCGTAATCCTTCCATTGTGCATCATCACCTGCCAATGCTGACATAGGCCAAATTCCTATCAGCATAACAAATACAAACACAATTGCCGTGATTCTTTTTTTCATACTCAACTCCTGGTAGTTTTCAATGCTGTGCTTGAATTACCGCTCCTCCGCAGGAGCTTCAAGTCTCTTTCGTGAATCGTCAGTTATAACTGTCATTCACAATCTACTGTCAGTACAGCAAATACAAAGATACCGTTTCCCTTCCCGGCTTCTGTCAAGCCTTCTCCGCTTGTAGCAGTAATACCAATGTTTTTTTCGGCCGTTCCGAGCAGTGACGAAAGAGATCGTCTCATCTCAGGAATTAAAGGGGCTATCTTAGGTCTGCTGCATTCGATTGAGATCGACAGATGAACAACTTTTCCTCGAAGATCTTTTAGTCCTTCCTGCAAATATACACGACTATCCGTGATCCCTTCAGCGAGGAACGCTTTTGTCTTTGGGCCAAGCACATCTATTGTTGTGATTCCGCTTACGGCTCTGGTCACAGCGTGCAAAACCACATCACCATCACTGTTTGCTTCCAGCGGATCTCCCCCCTTAAATTCAACTCCCGCCAAAATTAATGGTTTTTTAGAACCTTTAGAATCAAATCGGTGCGAGTCCTGACCAATTGCAGTTTTTATCATAATCTTCTCCGTTTCTATTGTAGTCCGCGTATTTTATTAATCAGCATAGTTGTGGAAATGCCCGGAGTTTCTTCAACGACATGAATCTGAGTTCCAATCTTCCGGTACAGGTCTGCAAGAACAGGCGCAAGCTCCTTTTCAGGTTTGATGAGAACATCCGGTTTCAGATCCGCGATCATTTTATAATAGCGCAGATACTGTTCTCTATCATGTTCCGGTACGTCCTTAATACCCACATCCTTCCTGCCGTTTGCGATTATGGTGTAATCCACATATCGTATTGCATCTACCACAGCCGCACGTTGATTTTCATCTTCAATCGGACGGTCGGGACCTTTAATCTTGATTGCCTCGTCACACTTTACGAACACAACCAGGATGTCTCCCAATGCCTTAGCGGCTCTCATCCTGTTGACGTGCCCCGGATGCAGCAAATCAAATGTTCCCTTAAGCAACACAATTTTTTTATTGATACACTCCCGACGCACCTCGGCTAGTTTTTCCTGCTCTATAATCATCTTTATTCCTTTTTTCTTAATAACGTATATAAGTTGTCTTTATTTCAAAATCGCTTCTGTTCGACCTTCGAGAGTCTTTAACCGGATTCGGATACCCTAAAAAAACGACTCAGATTCTCAAGTTGTTGTAATGCCCAATCTTGCCTGGGAAACAGATTCTCTCTTACATCATTTATGTGAAGCTGTCTCAATTCATCATTGATATGAACATGCTTCATGGGAAACAGCGCACTTCGAACAAGGCCAAAGGCATAACACATATCCTGAATCTTATGCAATTTTTCCGTATCCTCCGTATCAAAATAATAGCGGAGAACTGTTTTCCAGAATAACTGCATGTCTTCCGCTGAAAATCCGTGATGTGCCTTTCTTCCGGGAATCAGGCTCGCATGAGCCCTAAATGCACCGCCGGCAAGATCAAAAATCGGATGGCCGTATCCGATATCCGCCATGTCGATTAGAATCAAATTGCCCTTGAAAACCAATACATTGTTTTCATGGAAATCACAGTGCACCATAGTTTTTCTGTCTGGAATGCCACTCACCATCAGACGCAAAAATTCAATCTCTTCTTCGGAATAATATGGCTTCATTCCTTCCACCCATCCCAGCCAGATGTCCTTCTCCGCCAAAAAACAGGTTTTCTCTCCGATGTGGGTATGATGAATCTGCTTTAGCAATTCTGTATACTTCCCGGTAATCTCATCGAATCTCTCCATGTGCTCTTGTATGGCTTTTCCAACAGTGATCGCAGGTGCAATCTGTTCAAAAACCAATCCATAGGAATCATCTGCTCTTACAATATCAAAAGGAATTGCTGTTGGAATGCCGGAAACAAAAGCTTGTCTGGCCTGATTCATCTCCCTTCGGACTAATTCGATAGAAACATGTTTATCGTATTTTTTGACGATCGACTCCGAATCAATCTGATACACAACACTGCTTCTTCCTGCACCAAGAATCTTGCAGTTATCAGTTGAGATATGCCTGAGAGATTTCTCCACATGAACCAATTCTGTAAACCCTGTCATTTCAAGGGTCGAATAAACCATATCCGTAGCATTTTTAATCGTGATTTTTACGCCTTTTTGAATTACTTTCAGAATAGCCCTAAGTCCCGCACTTGAAATATACTCCAACTTCTGCGCATCAAGAATAAAATCGCAATTCGGATGCATTTTCACAAAATCTTGAAGCTTATGTTCCACAAGCCCAGCATTTTCCTGACTAATCCTGCCTTCAAGAAAGAATACATACTTTCCGTCTTCAATAGTTTCCTGATTCATACTGCCTCCAATCGCAATCAGCTTTGCTACGGCTTATAGGCGGATCACGGTATTGTTCATTCCGAAAGACGCAAAATAACTAACTTCTTTTGCGATTCCAAACACAATACGAATACCGATGTTAGCAGTAGGATTATCCTCATTCATCTCTGACATCTTCCGAAATTCTATCAAATCAAATGAGGCGCCATCATCCCGAAAACGGAGCGTAAGTGTCTGATCCTTTTCAACAAAAACCCGAACACCAAGTGTCTGCTGTCCGTTTGTAAATCCATGCGTGATAACATTTACAGCCAACTCTTCCGTGCAGAGTGCTGCATAGAAGGACTGTTTCTTGTCTATTCCCTGACTAATACAAAAATTCTGAACCGTCTGACTGAAGCCAATTACTTCTTCAATGGTACAGAACACTTTACACAAACAACGCTCTTTTGGAACTCCATAATCCTCCGGAAGCATCAAAATCTGACTAATACTGGTAACCGGTCTTCTACATCTAATACATAGCATTATATACAGCAGCACAGTAACCGATATTTCGCTCAGTCCATATGCTATAAAGACTCCACGTTCTCCCATAAGCCAGCCCAACAGGTAAACCAGAACAACGGTACTGATGAGCCTGTCCAGAATTATTACCAGATTGGAAAGATGAAGCTGTTTAGTCGCTTGAAGATAGGATGCCGCACATTGATTCAGTGCCATAAAAGGAACACCTACAATAAACCATCGGATTGCATACACTGCCTTTGGAATGAGCTCTGCATCCCCATGGATAAAAATCATGGCGATCGGTCGGGCGAGAACAAAAAATATGGAAGATACCGCTATACTCCAGGCAAGTGAATGAATAATCATTCCCTTTACCGCCTGCTCCATCTCAATTCGATCGGATTCCCCGTAGAAGCTTCCAGTCAGAAGCAGTGCCGTACTGGAGAGTGCGAGAACCAGACATAACAGAAATCGCGTAGCAGAAGTCTGAACGGAGAGCACAGCCAAAGAACTGACAGAGGCAATTTCCAAAATAAAACGGTTTGTCATTACCGGAGCAATCACATTGCAAAGACGCTTTACAGCAGTAGGAAAACCCTTAAAAAACAGTTCCTTACTTTGGCTCAGGCTGAAGCTATCCATTCTCAAAGAAGGTCTCAGGAAGTGTTTCTCTTTCAGATAAAACACCACAAGGACAAGGCATCCGAAAACATAGGACAGTGCACTTGAAAACCCAAGTCCGAAAGTTCCGGCGTCAAAAAATGCACAGGCGATATAATCACAGACTCCGTCTGAAACCAAAATCACCACAGATGAAATATGGATATATAGATTTCCGCCTTCCATATTTATCATCGGCATCAGAAGCTGGCGGAAGATGATAAAACCGGCTCCGAATGAAAAGCCGCGGATATAGGAAGTTACATCCGGAAGTAGTTCCGCTTTTGTCGTTCCTGTGAAAAGATTTGCAATGCCTCCAGCACCGCTTACGCATAAAACCGTCAGAGTCACAGATATAATCAAAGACCAGAGAATCGCAAGGGAAAATGCCTTGCTGGTCTCATCTTTTGACGACTTTGCAACCAGATTGCTGCACACAACGGAATTACCGGTTCCGAGAATTCCGGCCGCAATGGTAAAAACTGACAGAATAGGTCCGCCTGCACCAACGGCAGCAAGCCCCTTAGAGCCATAAAAAAAGCCTACAATTGCGCCATCCACAATACTGGTTGTTGACAGGCTCAATTCAGCTGTAAAGTTCGGAATTAAGGTCTTCCAAATCAGTTGTCTGACCTGTTTGTCATTTTCATATGCTTTCGCTCTCTTATCCATTTAACACTCCCCATTTGCTTTCCTGCACATCATACAATGTAACGCAGGTTTTTCCGCCTATTCTTGCGG
>CAJOOT010000112.1 GCA_905236215.1 uncultured Eubacterium sp. | reverse complement strand
CTCCGATACATTCGGTTTCATGATCCATCAGGGTGAAGATACCATCACTATCGAGAAGGGCACCGAGGTAAATTCAGGCTATGCCACATTCCTTGTAAAGAGCGGTTCTTCAAACGAAACTCTTACTGCCAATGTTGACGATTCCAAGATCGTAAACGGCGGTGTGCTCATTCAGGTTATGGACAATGATGATGCTACCACCGGCGGTATGATGGATGCAGACGATCCCGCAAACACAAACGGCGGAAACATGAACTTCAAGCCGGTTCATGAAGAGAACGAAGGCTTCAACCTTGATGCAGCAGAAAACGACGGAACTACTCAGGACTTCACCTTCACAAACGGTGAATACTCAGGAAATATCTACAACGCTTCCGGTTCTGACGCTTCCACACAGGGCGCACTTGATGCCACGACTCTCAACGTTACACTTGGAAAAGGCGCTGTTCTCAATGCTGCAGCAGCTTCCACCGCAGCCATTCATATGACATATGATGGTTCTCAGTACGTAAAGGATACTCTTAAGGGCGCAGCTGTCGAAGACGAAAAGGATGCTAAGATCCTGGGCTTCCAGAACTCTTCCTACACCATCTCCGAGTACTATGATCAGGGTCACGTTGCAAACCTTATCAACTACAACGGCGGAAATGACGTAAATGTAGTCCTCACAGATGATGCTGTATGGAATGTAACAGGTACATCACTTATCACTTCTCTTTCCATCGAAGGCGATGCACAGGTAGTGATACCCGATGGTGTTACCCTTACGGTTAATGGCAAGGAGTACACAAATACCACTCTTAAAGCCGACAGCCTTTGATGAACACAAGGTTCCTAATGTGAACATTAAAAATCCGCACCTGACAAATTTATCGGGTGCGGATTTTTTATTGTATTTTCACAGTTCCCGGTGTCTAATCTCAGACTCCCGAAACCCCTCCAAACTCAGAAAGCTTTAGTCCTTCATTTCGTTCTTCAGTCATACGAACACTCCATTCATTTACAAAAAGCAGAAGCGGCCTTCCCTTCATATCTTTCACCTTACGCATATCGCTGGTGCCGGTTAGTTCGTCTAAATCTATATCATCATTGTTGATCCATCTGATATAACCATAAGGAAGTTTCTCAAGACGTATATCAACGTTATACTCATTCTTGAGCCTGTATTCAAGCACCTCAAACTGAAGCTCTCCTACAGCTCCCACGATGATTTCCTCCATACCGGTCTTATATTCCTGGAATATCTGTATGGCACCCTCCTGTGCTATCTGAGTAACGCCCTTGACAAACTGTTTTCGCTTCATGGTGTCGGTCTGCCTTACTCTTGCAAAATGCTCCGGCGAGAACGTAGGTATACCCTCAAACTCAAAATTCTCTCCGGCGCTGGTAATGGTATCTCCTATCGAATACATTCCCGGATCAAAGATGCCTATGATATCTCCTGCATAAGCCACATCGGTGATAGAACGGTCATTGGCCTGAATTTGCTGTGGTGAAGTAAGACGCACCTTTTTGTTCTCACGCACATGAATAACTTCCATACCTGTTTCAAACTTACCCGAAACAATTCGCATGAAAGCAATCCTGTCTCTGTGAGCCTTGTTCATATTGGCCTGGATTTTAAAAACGAAGGCGCTGAAATAATCGTCAAGCGGCGATATTTCTCCTTTGTTTGACTTTCTGGGAAGAGGTGTCCCGGTCATTTTAAGGAAATGCTCAAGAAAAGTCTCTACACCGAAGTTGGTAAGGGCAGACCCGAAAAACACAGGAGACAACTCTCCCTTATCAACCATATCCATATCCATTTCTTCACCGGCCACATCAAGGAGCTCTATCTCATTCATAAGATTTTCGTAGTTTTCTTCACCTATACGCTCTTTTGCGGAAGGATCGTCTATAGGAATAATCTCTGTTTTACCTTCTTTTGTTCCCTTTTGGGTATCGGAAAACAGCATTATATTCTTCGTACGTCTGTCATAAACACCCTGAAAATTCTTTCCTGAGCCAATCGGCCAGTTAATCGGATATGTTCCTATGCCAAGCTCCTTCTCCACTTCGTCAGTTAGATCAAAGCTGTCCATAGCATCCCTGTCAAGCTTGTTGATAAATGTAAAAATAGGAATATGACGCATGGCACAGACCTTAAAAAGCTTTCTGGTCTGCGGCTCCACGCCCTTTGCGGCATCTATAACCATTACTGCCGAATCCGCAGCCATAAGAGTTCTATAGGTATCTTCCGAAAAATCCTGGTGTCCGGGAGTATCAAGAATATTGACGCACTTCCCTTCATACTCAAACTGAAGAACCGAACTGGTAACCGATATTCCTCTCTCCTTTTCGATATCCATCCAGTCCGATACCGCATGTTTGGCTGTGGCTTTTCCCTTAACGGAACCAGCCTGATTTATAACACCTCCGTACAGAAGGAGCTTTTCGGTAAGTGTGGTCTTTCCCGCATCCGGATGTGATATGATGGCAAATGTTCTTCTTTTTTTTATCTGTTCTGCATTGCTGTTTGACACTGTATTATACCTTTCTTTATTGAATACACTCTATCGCACCTAAAACCGTGACTGCGAAATCCTTCGGAAGATCATAAGGATAATTATGGCATCCGGCCGTACTCAGAAGTTCGCATCCCGATATCCTTGAAAATTCCGTCATAGCCTTATGGTAAGTGGAACCATAGTTTCTGTCACCTGCCATGGCAGTAATATAAGATGCATTGATCTTAAAGAATTCCATATCCGGCTCATAAAATGAAAAGGGAAGGAATTCGTGGTTTATGAAATGGCCAAAATTGTTCCTGTCCTTTATTTTTTCTTCTTTAGACTTTTTCGGCGCCCTTTCGTCCAAAAGCCCTATTGAAAGTCCGAACTCTTTGGCTACCTGCTTGTGTTCTCCGGCTTTGTTTATCCCGTCCATATGATATACCCAGTCTACTATGGACGGATCATACTCTTTAGTAAGCATCAACATAGGTGTCTCATATACAAAAATATGCTTTATCCTTGAAGGTACCTTTTTTAACGTTTCAAGCGCTATCATACCACCGGCACTGTGTCCGACCACAACAACATCCTTGAGATCCAGCATTTCAATAAGTGCCACGGCATCATCGGTCTGCTCCTCCATGTCAAATGCCGCCCCTTCTTCGTATGAGCTCCTTGAGTTTCCTCTCCTGTCATATGTGGTAACGGTAAAGAATCTTTTCAAAATATCACGACTTTTACTAAAATATCCGGCATCCGCCACTGCTCCGTGTATGAGCAAAACTTCAGGCCCATGCCCTTCTCTTTCATAATACAAATTTACATCTTTTCTCTTAAAAAACATATCAAAATCCTTCAATCTTTAGATAATTTACTTAGGATCAGTAAGAATATCAACTAAAGCAGGCAGCAATTATTACTCCAGCAAAAACTCCGCCAGAACAACATTACTTAAATCCATACCTTCTTCCGTAAGCCGGATACAGCCGTTGCTCATAAGTATGGCTCCCGAGCGTGAAAGTCTGTTTAATACATCTCCATATACGCCTTCTATTGCTGTTCCGAAACGTTCCTTAAAATCTTCTCTCGATACACCTTCAATCCTGCGTAATCCCAAATACATAAATTCTTCCATCATATCTTTTCGGGACAATGTAACCCGGTTCTCATGAACAGTCTCGCCATTTTGAATAGCTGAAATGTAACCATCAATATTCCGAATTACCGAAAACCGCTGATTATTAAGAAGTGATGCCGCACCAACCCCAACCCCAAGATAATCGGTACCAATCCAATAGCCGTTGTTGTGCCTGCATTCATACCCCTCTCTGGCATAATTAGATATCTCATATCTGTGGTATCCGTGTGATTCGAGAAGGTCTCTTATAAGTGTATCCATCAACATTTCTTCATCTTCTGTAGGAAGATATTCCGGACTCTCACCCGATGCCCTTGCCCTGACATCTTTTGCATACATATCATAAAAAGGAGTTCCTTCCTCTACTATAAGACTGTATGCAGAAATATGTTTAGGTCTTAATGCCATCACCTTCTCCAGAGTATCTGACAGATCACCTATTCTCTGGCCGGGAATGGCGCTCATTATATCCACATTGATATTTTGAAACCCCGTCTTAATACACATATCATACGTATTCAGAAACTTTTCAAAAGTGTGTATTCTGCCGAGCCTTTTCAACAACTCATTCTGAGAAGCCTGAAGCCCTATGCTGATGCGATTAATACCGCATCTGCGATAAGTCTTTAGGGCTTCTTTTGTTACCGTACCGGGGTTTACCTCTATGGATATCTCTGCATCATCTGCCACATTATAATCATGAAAAACTACATCCATAATATCTTCAATGTAATCGGCATCTATGCTGCTCGGAGTACCTCCACCCACATAAATTGAGGAAACCGTCCTGTTAAGAACGGTTCCCCTCATGTTCCTAAGTTCCTTCTGCAATCCCCTGATATATCCGTGAACTCTGTGACGATCATTGCAACTTTCCGAAAGAAAATCACAGTACAGACATTTTCTTCTGCAAAACGGTATATGAATATATAATTCTATACTTTCGTCTTTCATGAATCCTCTATCCGTGCCGCCGAAAGATATGCATCAAGCACTGTAACGGCAGCCATGGTTTCAACTACAACCGCCGCTCTGGGCGCTATGATCGGATCATGCCGGCCTTTAATCTCTATGGTAACAGGATGACCTTCCCTGTCAACAGTCTGCTGCAAACGCGCTATAGACGGCGTAGGTTTAAAGTAAGCTCTCATAACAATATCCGAGCCGGTACTTATACCTCCCAATATTCCCCCACAGTGATTGGTAACGGTATATATGCCCTCAGACGTATTATCGGACGCAAAGGCGTCATTGTTTTCGCTGCCTTTAAGAGAAGCTGCTTTAAATCCCTCTCCTATCTCAAAACCTTTGACAGCGCCTATAGAGAATACCGCTTTTGCCAGTTCCGCGTCAAGCTTTTCAAAAACAGGATCTCCTATTCCGGCTCTTACACCTCGTATAATGCAGGTAACACAACCTCCCGAAGAGTCCTTATCTTCTCTCAATTCATCCAGATAAGATACTGCCCTTTCATACGCATCCCTGTCAGCCATACAAAGCGGATTATTAAGAATAAATGCTTCATCAAAATTATCGGGATTGGATATGATTGGACCTATTTGGTTGACATAAGTAACAAAAGACACTCCCATGTCCGATAATACCCGGACAGCCACGGCTCCTGCGGCCACACGCCCTGCCGTCTCTCTTCCCGATGACCTGCCTCCTCCTCGATAATCCCTGAATCCAAATCTTTTGTCATATCCAAAGTCAGCATGTCCGGGGCGATAGACATCTTTGATATTTTCGTAATCCGATGAATGCTGATCGGAATTTTTGATTATAAGTGATATAGGTGTACCTGTTGTCTTCCCTTCAAACACACCTGAAAGTATTTCAACCGTATCGGATTCTTTACGACCTGTAGCAAACCTGTCTTTTCCCGGTTTTCTTCTGTCAAGGAAAATCTGAATATCTTCCTCGCTAAGTGAAATACCACTGGGACAGCCGTCCACTACGGCACCTATTCCTTTTCCATGGGATTCTCCCCAGGTTGTTACTCTAAAATTCTTTCCAATCGTCGATCCCGACATATATTCTCTCCATATCCGTCAGTTAATATATACAATGATTGTTTTCCGGGTATAGGAGCTCATTACTCCTCATCCAGTTTAAGTACACTTAAGAATGCCTCCTGCGGAATCTCTACACTGCCGATCTGACGCATCCGCTTCTTTCCCTCTTTCTGCTTTTCAAGAAGCTTTTTCTTTCGGGATATATCGCCGCCGTAGCACTTGGCCAAAACATCCTTTCTAACAGCTTTGACCGTCTCTCTGGCTATGACCTTTCCTCCTACAGCAGCCTGAATCGGAATTTCAAAGAGGTGTCTGGGAATTTCCTTCTTCAGACGTTCGCACATCTTCCGTCCTCTTTCATAAGCTGTAGACTCATGTACAATAAACGACAGCGCATCCACCTCTTCCTTGTTGACAAGGATATCAAGCTTTACAAGAGTAGCTCTCTCATAACCTTTAAGTTCATAGTCAAATGACGCATAGCCCCTGGACCTTGACTTTAGCGAATCAAAGAAATCATAGATTATCTCGTTAAGCGGCATCGTATATTTGATAAGAGCTCTTGTCTGCTCTATATACTCCATACTGATATAAACACCGCGTCTTTCCTGACACAGATCCATAACTGCACCGATAAATTCGCTCTTAACCATAATCTGCGCATCAACAACAGGCTCTTCCATATAGTCAATTTCTGAAGGATCGGGCATGTTGGAGGGATTGGTAAGCTCAATCATCTCACCATTAGTCTTGTAAATCCTGTATACAACCGAAGGTGCAGTGGTGACAAGATCCATATCATACTCACGCTCAAGCCTCTCCTGTATAACTTCAAGATGAAGAAGTCCAAGGAATCCGCATCTGAATCCGAATCCCAGTGCTATGGATGTCTCCGGTTCATAAAAAAGAGCCGCATCATTTAGCTGAAGCTTCTCAAGCGCATCCCTAAGGTCCGGGTAACGCGCAGAATCTGCCGGATAAATACCGCAGTAGACCATAGGATTGACCTTTTTGTATCCCGGGAGTGACTCTTCACAGGGACGAGCCTCCAAAGTAACCGTATCTCCCACTCTGGTATCGGCCACATTCTTCAGGCTGGCAGTGACATAACCAACCATGCCTGCAGAAAGCTCGTCACACGGGATAAACCGCCCCGCTCCAAAGTATCCAACCTCTACCACTTCCGCCGAAGCCCCGGTAGCCATCATCTTTATCTTCTGACCGGGGCGAACGCTTCCGTCCATAAGCCTGATAAATACGATAACTCCCCTGTACGGATCATAGACAGAATCAAAAATAAGCGCTTTAAGCGGAGCATCTGTATCTCCCTTGGGCGATGGCAATACATTGACGATGCCTTCAAGCACATCCTCAACATTAAGCCCTGTTTTTGCAGAAATACGGGGCGCTTCCTGAGCTTCTATACCTATTACATCTTCTATCTCTTTAACCGTCTCGTCAGGATCTGCACTGGCAAGATCTATTTTGTTTATAACCGGAAGTATCTCAAGGTCATGATCTATGGCAAGATATACGTTGGCAAGTGTCTGTGCTTCGACACCCTGAGTAGCATCCACCACAAGAATGGCACCGTCACAGGCTGCCAGAGATCTGGACACTTCATAATTGAAATCAACATGCCCCGGTGTGTCTATAAGATTAAATGTATAATCTTTTCCGTCCTTTGCGTGATAAGTGCATCTAACCGTCTGTGATTTGATCGTGATGCCCCGTTCCTGCTCTATATCCATGTTATCCAAAACCTGTGCATGCATCTGTCTTTTTTCAAGAGCGCCGGTCATCTCAATGATCCTGTCCGCAAGCGTGGATTTACCATGGTCTATATGTGCAATAATGCAAAAATTTCTAATGTTTGAAAGATCCTTAGCCACTAACTTTCCCTCCTTGTGGCTCTTACGTAATGATATCTGTTTTTGTAGGCATTGATATCCATACATTTAACAGATGTTTCAGCCTGAAATAACAGGCTCTTTAGGAGATCATCGTCTTCTTTGGGAATCTTGGCAATATTCTCATCAAATACCGGATCATAGCCGCAGTTTTGAATAAGTTGACATAATTCATCTTTCATGTATGGATGAAAAAGTGGACCGGCATCCGACTCATCAGGATTTTTCCCTTCAAGGGATTTTAGTATTCTGCCATACCATGCAGCATTGGATGCACGAAGAATAAGACTTCCTCCCGGTTTTAATACGGTGCGCACGCCCCTTAAGACTATGCCCGGATACGCACCCAAAACTTCATCCGTATCTATAAAAAGATAATCCAGCTCTTCATGATATGTCTTATAAACCTGAGCCGCATCCGCATTCCACATAAATGATGCTTTTGGATAACTGCTTTCAAGCTGATGTGCAAGACCATGCATTTCCACACCGGCAAGCACAGCTTTAAACTCAGCCTCCTCACCCTCATTTAAGAGTTCGGCCATCTGTTCTGTACCGCTCATAAGCTCCGGATACACATACTCCATATCCGTAAAAAGCTGCTCTATAGCGCCTGTATCTGTGGCCGAATCACAAAATCTGAGAGCTCTCTTCAAATATTGGTAGGTCTGTTTTCTGTCGTGATCAAGGTAATAAAAACCCATCTCTACATTGAGTCTGTAATTACCAGGATCCTCGGAAAGCTGCTTTGAAAGCTCCTCGAATGATTTATTTCCCTTTGGCATGATCTTTCTCCCTGACTGTCTCTAAATTTATGACAATTCATTTTACTATACTTTAGCTGTAAAGTCGAATTCTTTGTTCATTTTTAGCCGTAAAACATACATATTATCCCACTTTTTTCCTTGACACCAAATAGAATTTTAGATATGATACCAAAGTACGCGTGATTTCGGCCGTGTCCGATTCATCTATCACGCATTATCACTCAGATCGGATAGGAGGTGTACGGATTGGCAAACATCAAATCAGCGAAGAAAAGAATTCTGGTAGCCGAAAGAAACGCAGCCAGAAATAAAAACGTCAAGTCCCGCGTAAAAACCTACGTAAAGAAGGTTGAAGCGGCTATCGAAGCTAACGACAAGGCTGCAGCAGAGTCTGCTCTTCAAGAGGCTTCCAAGGAACTCGCAAGAGCCTGCTCCAAGGGTGTTATGCACAAAAACACCGTGGCCAGAAAAACTTCTCGCCTGACCAAAGCTGTTCAGGCTATGCAGTAATAAATCGTCGAACTCACACGACAATAAGCGGCTGAAACACAGCGCCCCTAATTTTTAGGGGCGCTGTTTCTTATCAATCAATATCAATCGATATATCAGTCAAGTTTGATATCCTTCAAAAGACTGCCAAGCGAAGTACCGATGTTTTCAGCCTTGGGAATAACTACCTTTTCTCGTCTGCCACGGCCATCTTCTCTCTCATCATCGGATGATTCCTCCAATGCCTTTATGGATAGCGAAAGCTTGCCATCTTTCTTCTGAGTGACCTTTACGGTAACCTCCTGGCCTTCCTTAAGAACATCTGCCGGATGATTGATGCGCTTATTGGCAATCTGAGAAACATGAAGAAGTCCCGAAAGTCCCTCGCCAAGATCGATAAATGCACCATACTCTTTAATGGAATCTACCTTTCCGGTCATTACATCGCCTACTTGAACAGCATCAAAAAGCTTCTGTTTTTCATTGTCTTTTTCAGCCTTAAGAAGCTCCCTTGCGGAAAGAACAAGCTTCTGATCCTCAGGCTCACAGGTAACAATTTGAAGTCGAAGCTTTTTGCCAAGCCATTCGTTAAGATCATCCACCTTTTTGAGGGAAAGCTTGGAGGCCGGTACAAATCCTCTTAAAATATCCTCAACCATAACGATAACGCCCTTGTTGACGATTCCCGAAACCTCAAGTTCGAGTATTTCCTTGGACTCAAAATACTCTTTTGCTTTTTCCCAGGCCATAAGCTCGTCGGTATTCTTCTCTCCATCGCCCATCACCTTGTAGGAATTTTCAAGTTCCTGTTCAAAATCCTGCATTGTTTCTTCCATTTTTCTCAATATCCTCCGTTTAATTTGTGTTTATTAAATACAGCAAAGGCTGCTATTATCTCTTTTTTGACTTTGCTGAGAGTGTGCACAGTTCTGTAAGCAATACTTCTGTGGAAATCCTGTCATCTATGAGACCCATTCTGGAGGAGCTCGTTGATTCGGCTATCATATCAAGCATCCTTACAAGAGTCTCCCTTCTAAATATCGCTCCCTGTCTGAAATATTGGGCAGCATATGTAGAAAAAATGCCAAGCTTTTTCCCTGTATCAAAGTCCGAAAGCCCGGAAGCTCTAAGATCTTTTGCGTTGAGCAAAATCCTGAAATGCCTGGTAAGCATTGATGACAGTACCGGCGAAAGAGAGCCGTCTGTGCGAAGCTTTGAAAGGTCGGAATAATACCGCATCACACTTTTCATATCGCCAACGGCCACTGCATCGGTAAGGGCAAAAATCCTGTCTACGGGGACACCGCTGGTGATAGCACAGACATCATCCATCGTAATCTTTTTGGACTCGCCGGTATATGCCATAAGCTTTTCCATCTCGTTTTCTATTCGGATCATATCCGATCCCAGCAAATCCAAAAACGTATCAAGCGCTTCTTTACTAATTGCATATCCTTCTTTGGAAACATAACCGGATACCCACTTGAGCAGGGTGTCACGGCTCTGCGTTACACAATTGATGATAAGACCGTAACCGTTGATGGTCTTATATATAGATTTTCTCTTGTCCAGAACGGACTTCTCGCGTCCGTTGCTGTCCGTGCGGTATCTTTCCGTTATGAGAAATATAGTCTCTTCCGGCTTTTCTTTTAAGAAATCCGAAAGCTTATCTCCGGCATGAAGAAGAACACCGGTATCTTCCATGACAATTAATCTGTGATCTGCAAAAAACGGCATGGTAGATGCAGTCATTATGAGTTCTTTTTCATCATAAGAATCTGCGTACACATTGATATTCATAGTATCTCCTTCAGGCAGAATTGCTTTTCTTAAAGCATTAGCATACCTTTGAACCAGATACCCTTCTATGCCGTACAACACATATGCACCGCGGAAAGACCCCTCTTTAAGATCTTTTTTTAAAACAGCCGCGTTGGTTTCAAATTCCCGTAACTCGTTTTTCTTTGCCACAGATAATCAATAATATTCGCAATCCGCTTCGCTACTTCTCAAATAAAATGCACTTCCTAATTTAAAGTGCATCATACCCATTTTACTTCATTGTCCAATAAAATCAAGTATTATCTCATGCCGCTAACAGGTTTTCTTCTCTCGTTTGGCAAATGTATAATACGCTGCAATACATATCGCAGAAGACAACAATGATCCTGCCGGTGCTGATATGCCCATCGGCGAAAGTGTATCAGGAAACCATATACCGGCAAAATAAGCTCCGGGAATTCTTATAAGGATAATAGAACATATGTTGTGCAAAAATGAAACCCAGGACTTTCCGACAGCTGTAAAATATCCGCTGAAACAGAAATGTATTCCGGCAAAAAAACAATCCATAACATAAGTGACTATATATTGCGTCCCCAGCTCAACTACTATTTCATCCCCCGTAAAAAGCCCTATAACAAACGGCGATATAAATTGAAATATTATGCTGATTATTGCGCCGTAGATTAGACTTATGATAATACCGTATCCCAAGGCCCGTTTTCCGTTTTGCGGATTGCCGGCGCCGAGATTTTGGGCTGTAATTGCAGATACTGAAGATAGCATTGCCGAAGGCACAAGAAACAGAAAGCTTATGATCTTTTCTACTATTCCGACAGCGGCAGCCGTATCGACTCCACGCATATTTGCAATGAAAGTGATTGTAAGAAAAGCCACCTGCACAAATCCATCCTGTAGAGCTATGGGAGCCCCCACCAAAAATATGGATCGGACAATATTACTATCAGGTCTAAGGTCACTGCGTGAAAGTTTAAGTCTAATATTGCCCTTAAAAAGATACATAAGCATCATAAAGGCACTTACACCCTGAGCAATAACCGTAGCAAACGCAGCTCCCGATGAAGACATTTCAAAAACACCTACAAAAAGGACATCCAGAACAATATTGACGACTCCCGACAATGCAACAAAACACATCGGATGACGTGAGTCTCCAAAACCACGATACACGGCAGAAACAGAATTAACAACCACTATGACAGGTGTCCCGGAAAAACACACCAAAAGATAGCTCCTTGCATAAGAAAAAGCCTCGGATGGGACGCTTAGCACCTGTAGTATAGGAACTGTACAAACTATAAGAACGGCCGTAAGGATAACTGCTACTAACAAAAAAATGGAAAAAGTATTTCCGACTGTCCTGCCGATACCCGATTCGTCACGTGCCCCCACATATCTGCCCACAAGTACGGCCGAGCCCATGGAAAGTCCGATGCAAACCACAGTTACCATATGCATGACCTGACTGCCGCAGGATACTGCGCTGATAACATCGGCTCCACAAAACCTTCCCACTACAAAAAGATCTACCAGACCGTAGAATGATTGTAAAAAACACGAAATGAGATAAGGTACGGAAAACTTAAGCAGGTTTCCTATGACATTTTCCGAAGTAAGATTTGAGTTCAATTATATTTCCTAAATTCCCTGTAAACGTTATCGTAAAACCTCTGAAAGCATCTGTTATAAACCGCATCACGGTCTTAGTCCGGGGATGTTTGAATCCGCACACCCCTATATTTACCTCATCTACCCTCATTTTGACAAAGGCATCCGTCCCTTTTTGCTTCAAGGTGGATGCCATATCGTTGATAGTATTATTATTGTCTTCCCCAAAAAACCGCAAATGCCGCTCATTACAATCCCCTCTTGACTGTAAAACACACGCTCAGGCGCTTTCGCGAATCATTCTCTGTATGATATTGTTTGCAATACCGTTTAGTTCATCCGGATCAATACCTATCTCAAATCTGCCGTCTTCATAAAGGATACGTCCGTTTATCATAGTCATCTTGACATTTGATTTGGAACCCGCATACACAATGTTTTTGACAATATTGTTTTCAGGCTGCATATTGGGCTGTTTCATGTCGATCATAATGATATCAGCATATTTGCCCGGAGCAAGTACGTCACAATCATCAAGCATCATGGCTTTTGCTCCGCCTACTGTAGCCATCTTAAGAACCTCAGCTCCGTCTACAACCGCCGCATCCATCTCACGCAACTTGGCAAGTGCCGTAACAAGATACATCTCCCGGAACATATCAAGAGCATTGTTCGAAGCTGCTCCGTCCGTACCGATAGCAATGTTTATACCCATATCCATCATCTTTGTGATGGGTGCTATGCCGCTGGCAAGCTTGGCATTTGATGCCGGATTTGTAACCACGTGAAGATTACGATCTTTGAAAATTTCGAGATCTTCATCGCTCATCCACACACAATGATAGCCACCGCCACCATTATCATAGAGTCCGAGTTCGGTAAACAGCTTGGTGGGTGTCATACCATATCTTTCG
>CAJOOT010000111.1 GCA_905236215.1 uncultured Eubacterium sp. | reverse complement strand
TAGTAGACTATCGGCTACTATTGATTTTGGTAAAGAGTGGCTGAATGTACCTTGTTCTGATGATTATTTTTCAAAGGTTGTTCCGTTATTTGATGAACTTAAAGAATATCGTGATAGTAGTAAGGCAAGTGGAAGACCAATGCTTTGGGAAGAGGTTGGTGATAAGGCAGAGAGGTATTATATTCCAATTTTAAAGGCATTCATGGAAGAACTCAAACGTATTGATGCAGAGTCAAATGACAACATCCCAGAGGCATTGATTAGATATCTGCTTGGTAGATATGATTTTTACAAAGTGATTACGGATGATAAGAATAGAACAACAAGAGTTGAAGCTATCAATCTTTCTGGAACACTTAATGTAAATTCTGGAATGGACAAAAGTATAACTAAGGTTCCGTTATTAAAAATGCCATCAAAGTTTTATCACATTGATTTCAAGAAAGACTCAAATAATACTATCGAAGTTGTATGTGATGAAGGATGGCAAATATCTATGAGAATTCATAGTGCAAGTTCGAGGGTTGAGCCATCATTAAAATTTGATGTTCAGCTAGTTTCATTTCCATCCTCTGTTTACACACAAACAGAACCATGGGCAGATAATGAAACAATGAAACGTATTTCTTCATACGTCCAACATATAAGCGACATAATCAAATAATATTATAGCTACATAGCACTTTAGATGTCCGTTTTCTAATAAATGTTTTGGATGTTATAAATTTAATCTGAATACAATCCCTGCGAAAAGTACCTGTCACCTCTGTCAGGCAAAATAATGACGATGTTACCGCGAGCCCCCTTATCTATCAGCTTTTTTACTGCTGCAAAGGCTGCTCCCGATGAGGATCCTCCAAATATTCCTTCTGTAGAAGCCAGCTGTCTGCTGCCGGAAAATGCCTCTTCATCGTTTATCTTGATAACATCATCTACCAGAGACATATCCATAGTGTCTGCAATAAAATCATTGCCAATACCCTCAATATCATAGTCTCCGTGTTCTCCGCCTCCCATGGTAGATCCCACCGGATCCGCAAGGATGCCTTTGATCTTCGGATCCTGTTCCTTTAGATACTTAAGTACACCGGAGTATGTTCCTCCCGAGCCGGCACCTGCCACGACGTAGTCAATCTTTCCTTCAAGATCCCTGTATATTTCAGGTCCCGTACTCTCGTAATGGGCTTTTGGATTTGCCATATTTCTGAACTGTTCGAGAGATATTGCTCCCTCTATGGAATCTTTCAATTCCTCGGCCTTTTTTTCAGCTCCGAGCATTCCGTCCTTTCTGGGAGTATTTATAACCTCTGCCCCAAGAGCCTTAAGCAATGTTTGCTTTTCCACAGAAAATTTATCAGGTACCACAAATTTAACATTGTAACCTCTGCCCAAAGCTGCAAATGCTATGCCCAACCCGGTATTACCCGCAGTACCTTCCACAATGGTTCCTCCCTTTTTCAGGATTCCCCTTTCTTCTGCGTCCTCTATCATCGACCTTCCTATTCTGTCTTTGACACTTCCGGAAGGATTGAAAAGCTCCAACTTGGCAAAAACCTTTGTCCCCTCCGGCAATTTCATGTTTACCAATTCTACAAGCGGTGTATTTCCTATCAGCTCCTGCATGGAATGATATAGTGCCATTTTTCCTCTCCTTATCCTGCATTCTCCAATGCCTGACTTATGTCTTCTATAAGATCATCTGCATCTTCTATTCCGGGCGACAGCCTGATCAATCCATCCGTAATGCCGACTGCCTGTCTTATATCTTCGGGAATAGATGCATGTGTCATGGTGGAGGGGTGACAGATAAGGGACTCCACACCGCCCAAGCTTTCTGCAAGTGCAATAAGCTTAAGTGAATCAATAAACTTCTTATGGCAATAGTTTTCCTTCAATTCGAACGATATCATTGCTCCACCGTTTTTTGCCTGTTTGAACTGGATATCACGTCCGGGAAAATCCTTTGAGCCCGGATAATACACCTTCCTGAAAGCTTCATGATTCTCCAGAAACGCTGCAATCTTCACGGCATTTTCAACATGTCTGTCCATCCTGACTCCCAGGGTCTTGATACCTCTTATAAGCAGGAATGAATCGAATGGTCCTAAAACTCCACCTGTTGAATTCTGAATAAAAGCTATTTTTTCTGCCAGTTCGTCCGTTTTTACCACTACCAGACCGGCCACAACATCACTATGACCGCCCAGATATTTAGTGGCAGAATGAACCACGATATCTGCGCCAAGCTCAATCGGCCTCTGCAGATAAGGAGTCATAAATGTATTGTCCACAATTGTCAACAATCCATGAGAATGCGCAATCTCCGCCACCTTCTCAATATCCGTTACTGAAAGAAGCGGATTGGCCGGACTTTCTATCATTATCGCCTTAACATCATCTGTTATCTTTTTTTCAAGTTCTTCCGTGTCTCCTGTATTTTCTATGGAGTATCCTATTCCAAAATGGTCGAAAACCTTATCTAACACACGGAACGTGCCCCCATATACATTTTGGGAGATAATTATACGGTCTCCGGTATGAAAAAGACTCAGCACTGCTGTTATAGCTGCCATTCCGGATCCAAATGCAAAGCCCGCCTTTCCTTTCTCAAGCTCGGCAATGAGTGCCTCCAATGCTTCCCTTGTGGGATTTCCGGTGCGGGAGTACTCGTAACCCGTATGCTTTCCAAGCTCCAATTGTTCAAAGGTTGATGTCTGAAAAATAGGGACATTGACCGCCCCCGTGCGCTTATCTCCATAAATACCGCCATGGATAAGAGCCGATTCTATCTTTTTATATTCTGCCATTGTTTTTCCTCTGTATATTCATGACTCACTCGCGAGTCTTACGTACCGGATTCAGGTCAGTTCTGCTGACAAATTACTCATCTTAATCCGTGTGCATCCCCGTGGGCGTTTAACTTTAATGAAGCCGGCTACTTGAGCCGGCTTCGTGCACTACTTGATGTTTTCTCTCCAAGTGGCAGGTCTGAATTCATCCTTAATCGGAAGAAGCCTGTCATCAAGCTCGACCTGAAGCACCGAATTGAAATTGTTTGTAGCCATCATCTGGGCTGCAAAGCCAACTATAATTATTATCTGTTTATCTGTGTAAAATTCCCTGAGCGACTCTATAAGTTCATCCGGAACTGCAGTAGCATCCTTTACTATCTGCTGTCCAAGCTTAACCAGAAGCTCTTCCTTCTTATCAAGCTCAAGTGTGGAGGGATGAAGCCCAAGCTCTTTTAAATCACTAACAAAAAACAGCGAACAGAGCATACAGCTGTTGGTGCTGGAGACCGCATGCGCATATATTGTTGCATCCTTTATACCAACCGTATCAACCAGGCTGTCCCAAGCCGGATACCATCCCATAAATGCATTATAAATACCGATATCCTGAAGCATATACTTCTTCATATTGGTAAGTTTACCCGCTGCATTAAGCTCATCGTACGCTTCCTTTTCTTTTCCGGTAAGCTCTTCTACCGGTGTGATCTTTACTCTTGCCATGGTTCTTTCTCCTTTTCCTTTAAAACAGTAGGCGGTTTGTCCTTTAATATTTTGGGACGCGCCTTTTTCCTACCTGATTGGTAGGTAATATACTCTGAAAATCCCTTACTGTCAATATTTATACTTATATACATCTTTTATCGCCGGCTATAAGTTAATCCTATATACGCTCATTCAAAATCACCCACCATCCAAAAGGCATTGCGTTTTCTTGTACTTTCATAAACTCTGGACTCGCACTGGTTCTTTTTTATGCTTTTTACAAATCCACAGATATCGGAAAAACCTATACCCAACTATAGAGGTTTGGAATTACCCATCATCTTGGTAGGGTGGTATGATTCAACTCGACAAAAATGCAGAAAAGTTATGAAAGGCAGGTAGACAACTATGAGTAAAGAAGCATACGACAAGGCAAAAAAATACACGCTTTATTCTTTTACGGGATACACTCAAAAAGAATATCAACCGTTCTATATTGAACGCGCCGACGGCATAAGAGTCTGGGATGACAACGGAAAGGAATATATAGACCTCGGCTCCCAACTTGTAAACGTCAACATCGGCCATAACAACAAAAACGTGATAAAAGCCGTACAGGATCAGGTAGAAAAACTGGCATACGTAGCTCCCAAGCATGCATTTGACAGACGCGGAGAGCTTGGCGAGACAATAATAGAAGAGCTCGCTCCCAAGAACATGGGAAAAGTCCTTTTTACCCTGGGAGGATCCGATGCCAATGAATTTGCAATCAGATTTGCCAAAGCATATACGGGAAGGGACAAGATCTTCTCCAAATATGAGTCTTATCACGGCGGTACATACGGAGCATCAAGCCTGACGGGAGAACCCGATCGAGCCTCTCTGTCACCGGTTATTCCCGGATTTATCAAATTTGCTGCTCCTCACCTCTACGGATACGATATCAAATTCGATTCCGAAGAAGAGGCAACAAAACATTTCCTTAACAGACTTGAATACCAGATTCTGCAGGAGGGTCCTGAAAAGATAGCCGCTCTGTTTATAGAGTC
>CAJOOT010000110.1 GCA_905236215.1 uncultured Eubacterium sp. | reverse complement strand
TCTTCGCCTGCATATTCGGCAAGGGCTGTGCGGGTTGCGGCAGGATAGGAGAGATTGCTTAAAAGAGCTTTTTTTAGTAAGCGTCTGAAATCCTCCGGTTCATTGGAAAGTATGGAAGCAACATCACTGAGTTGACATAATATTGATGTGCTTGCTGCGCCTTTGTCTGTACCGCCATCGTATTCACAGCCAAATCCCAGTATATCCGTTACATTAAGTGCGTTTAGCATAAGTACGGAACCAAGAGCAAAATCATCTGCCGGTGCGCATGAAAATACCGGAGGCAGTTCTAACACGATATCCGCTCCGCCTTTAAGGGCTTCTTTTGTTCTTTCGTATTTGTCAATAATGGCAGGAGCCCCTCTTTGAACAAAATCTCCGCTCATAAGAGCAATAATGTGATCTGCACCTGCTTCTTTTCTAAGTTCATCGAACAGATGCTTATGTCCGTTGTGAAAAGGATTAAGCTCACATATTACTGCGGCAGTTTTCATATTTTTTACCTCTGATGGTTTAAATAATTTCTAAATATATTGTAAATAAATACTAAAGATAGTATAATTTTCCGTAGTTGCTTAATCAATAAAAATATTCTACAGCAACATAATTTTTTTTATTATAGGAGGGGAGTTTTCCATGGCTAAGAGATCAAAAGATTTACCACCGGGAGAAAAACCTATAGAGGGAGGCTTTACGCTCACTCGTATGCTCATGCTGTTCACCCTGCTTCCCATGATCTGCCTTGCGGTAGTCATCATGTTGGTAGTAGGAAAGAATGTTGAAAGGGTTACTCTTGAGAGAATCGAGAATACTCTTCAGGTTTCAAATATGCAGATGAACGATTATGTTCATAACTGGTATGTTGAAGAGGGTGAAGAAGCTTTTACAAAAGACGACAAAGAATACGACTATGTTGATAAATACGTAGATGGTGGAATTTATATGACAGTATTCATCGGAGATACGCGTTCGATGACATCCATAAAGGATTCCACCGGCGCTCGTATTGAAGGCACTCAGGCTTCGGATGAAGTGGTGTCAAAATGTCTTGAGGGAGAAGAGGAATTCACATCAGACAATGTAGATATAAACGGCGAGAGATACGCAGTTGATTATCAGCCGCTCTATGATGACTCCGGCGCAGTTGTAGGTATGACCTTCACCGGTATGAAATATGCTACGATAAGTGCAGCTTGTAACAGTACCATGATGCATATTATTATAGTTGTTATTATCGTGGGTCTTGGTTTTACTGTTCTTTGCATACTTTTCGCCATGAAGGTTAAGAAGCCGTTTACACAGATGAACGAGCAGCTTCGCCAGTTTGCCAGTGGAAATATTTACGGTACCATCAATATCAGAAGTACGGTTACCGAGAACAAACAGATGATAAGATGTCTGGAAGTCATGCAGGAGAATTTCCAGAAGACAATAGGCACCGTCAAGGGGGAAGCAGACAATCTTTCCGACGGAGTAGTGGATGTGGAGCGTCTTTCCACAGACAGTTCGGATTCGGCAGGACAGATTTCACAGGCTGTTGATGATCTTGCAAACGGCGCTCAGTCCATGGCAGAAGATGTACAGAGTCTCAACATGGAAGTTATTGAGATGGGCAACAAGGTCGAGGAGATCAACAACAAACTTGAGGCTCTTGTTCAGAATGCTAAGGGTATGGAAGAAGTCAACGAAGAGGCGACCCGTTCAATGGATGGTGTTTTATCCAGCTCTGACACAACGGTGCAGGCTGTCAAGAACATAAATGACCAGATAATCGTCACCAATGACTCTATCACCAAGATAAATGAAGCCATTGATCTTATAATAAATGTTGCCAGCCAGACAAAGCTTCTGTCTCTCAACGCTTCTATAGAAGCAGCTCGAGCAGGTGAAGCAGGTAAGGGTTTTGCCGTAGTTGCCGATTCTATCAGTGAACTTTCCGAGCAGTCCAACGAATCTGCAAATACCATAAGAAGCATTGCTGAGGAAATCTTAGAGAACTCCAATGAATCCGTAGAGCTTGCGTCCAGGATTCAGGATATTATAGATGGAGAGCAGGAAGCGGTGCGCAATACGCAGGAGAAGTTTGAGATGCTCAGGGAATCTATCGAAAAGAGTGTGGAGGGCATCAAAGCTATAGGTGTTACCACAGAAGAGCTTAACGGCATCAGACAGGAGCTTACCGAGAACGTTACCGATCTTTCGGCTATCAGTGAAGAAAATGCTGCCAGCAACGAAGAAGTTGCGGCCTCGGTTGCATCTATTGTTTCGTCTGTTGATGAGATTGCAAACAAGATGAAAGATATGAACAATATGTCTGACGGACTTGAGGATTCCGTAGCTTATTTCAAGTAATAATTCATATCCCAATAATGTTTTTATGCACCTGTGGCTACCTGCTGCAGGTGCTTTTTGTAACAAACGTCATTTTTTTATCTAATATTTCATCAATCTTTCTCTTGAGCATTGAAAAACAAGACGCTATAATAATATTTGCCCGTTTTTGGAAACTTTGCCGGTTGGTTTTTTCGCCGGCCGGTTTGCATGGGTAAATCTATTTCACCACCATTTATCTGTTTAAGGAGGAATCGAAATGTCATTCATCGAAACTATCAAAGAAAAAGCCAAAAGCGACAAGAAGCTCATCATCCTTCCGGAGAGCGAAGACGACCGCACATACAAGGCCGCTGCGCAGGTTATCAAGGAGGGCACAGCTGATCTTGTGCTTATAGGAAAGGCAGAAGATATTGCGGCAAAGGCAAAAGAAAACGGAGTAGACCTTTCGGGCATAAAGACCGTGGATCCGGCTACATCAGATAAGCTCCAGTCTTATATTGATAAGCTTGTTGAACTTCGTGCAAAGAAGGGTATGACCGAAGAAAAAGCCCGTGAGACTCTTCTTAATGATTACCCTACATTCGGTATTATGATGCTTAAGATGGGTGATGCAGACGGACTGGTTTCCGGTGCCTGCCATTCTACAGCAGATATTCTTCGTCCGGCTCTTCAGATTCTTAAGACCGCACCGGGAGCACCGATGGTATCTTCTTTCTTCATCGTAGATGTTCCGAATTGCGATCTCGGAGAAAACGGTATATTTATGTTTGCTGACTGCGCTCTTGAGCAGGATCCTGATTCTGAAAAGCTTGCTCATATCGCAGCACAGTGTGCAGATTCATTCAAGGCTCTTGTAGGCGCAGATGCACGTATCGCTATGTTGTCTCATTCCACCTATGGTAGTGCAAAGCATGAGCTTGTAGACAAGGTACATAATGCAGTTGAGATTGCTCACGAGAAATATCCGAATCTCAGTGTAGACGGAGAGATGCAGCTTGACGCAGCTATTGTAGAGTCTGTAGGTCAGTCCAAGGCTCCGGGTTCCAAGGTTGCAGGAAAAGCAAATGTTCTCGTATTCCCCAACATTGATGCGGGAAATATCGGATACAAGCTTGTACAGCGTCTTGCCAAGGCAGATGCTTTCGGTCCTGTTCTTCAGGGTATCGCAGCACCTGTTAATGACCTTTCAAGAGGTTGCTTTGCGGAAGATATTGCAGGCGTGGTAGCTCTTACGGCTGTTCAGGCTCAGATGCAGTAATTACCATCCGGCCGGGTGTTTTGTTGCATCCGGCAGGATGATTTTTATTAAAAAAGGAGAAAATCATAAATGAAAGTATTAGTTATCAACTGCGGAAGCTCATCGCTCAAGTATCAGCTGATCGACTCCGACACCGAAGGCGTACTTGCCAGCGGTCTTTGCGAGAGAATCGGTATCGACGGAGCCCTTACTTATCAGCCCGCCGGTTCCGAGAAGATCAAGTCCACACCGGCTATGCCGACTCATAATGAGGCTATACAGCTGGTTCTTGACGCTCTCGTTAATCCTGA
>CAJOOT010000109.1 GCA_905236215.1 uncultured Eubacterium sp. | reverse complement strand
TATCATCTTCATCAGCTCCGCTAAAGCCTTCTGATATAGCAGTTTTTGCCTCTGCAACCGTGGTATTGCAATTTTGGCTTATTTTTGAATAAGGTACTCCCAAACTGCCAAGCATACCCGACATATTTTTCACATCAATATCAGGACCATCCAAAGATTCTACGTCAATATTATCAGGATAAGTATTTCCTATGAGCACTGCTCTGTATTTGACCACTCCGTCGCCCGTGGATGAATCATCAGCCCGGGCCTCCCGTGCAGGAAATGCTGCCGGAAACAACATGCTAACGCTCATTATAAAACAAATCGCTTTTTTCGCTCCCCCCGAAAAAAAACCTTTTTTCATAACTCTTGCTCCTTTTTAAGTATATACATGATACATTATGACTCTTTTACGGCTTTGGCCGCCTTTTCAAGGCCTTCTACATTGAGAGATTCAAACGAACCTTCATCTGCCGCCTTTGCATATTGTGGACTCATCGGAAGTCTGGCCAATACCTGCGTGCCTATCTGAGAAGCAACTTCATCTATACGGCTTTCGCCGAAGATGTTAATCTTTTTGCCGCAATCCGGACAGACAAGATAACTGTAGTTTTCTATAAGTCCTATAACCGGAATGTTCATCATCTGCGCCATATTTACGCATTTTTTGACAATGAGTTCTACCAGATCCTGCGGACTTGTCACAATAACCACACCATCAAGGGGAATGGACTGAAATACCGTAAGCGGTACATCTCCGGTTCCCGGGGGCATATCCACGAAAAGATAATCCAACTCTCCCCAATAAACCTCAGTCCAAAACTGCTTAACCGTGCCGGCAAGCACCGGACCTCTCCATATAACAGGAGCTTCTTCGTCCTGAACCAGAAGATTGATAGACATTATCTTGGTACCGTCTTTGGCCGGAATAGGAAGTATACCTTCTTCCTTTGCTACTGCCGGCCCGTGAATACCATACATTTTGGGGATAGACGGTCCTGTGATATCCGCATCAAGGATTCCCACCTTATAGCCCTGTCTTGCCATTTCGGATGCAAGGGAACCGGTCACAAATGACTTCCCCACGCCGCCTTTTCCGCTGGCTACACCTATTACCTTTTTGATGTTTGAGTAAGCATTCAGCTGTTCTATAAAACTCTGAGGCGACTGATCGCAGTTTCCGGCTGATGCGCAGCCTTCACAAGAAGACCTGTCACATGTCTCCTGACTGTTTGCCATATTATCGTCTGCCATGATAATCCTCCTTTATCGTAACCCTAATCATACCATATATCCGCATCTATTGACAATAAAGTTAAAATAAGAGAAAATCTTATCGTAACAATATCTTATACTGATTTATCGGAGGTAAAATATGTTTTGTAATAATTGCGGCGCCGAAATATCCGAAGCTTCCAGGTTTTGTCAAAATTGCGGTTCAGCTGTATCTGTCGAGACTCCTTTCAAAGAGAATGCTCCTCAATTTGATTCCAACACCGGTTCATCTGAAAACAATGCAGATACTCCCGGTCGGGATGCTCAGCAAAACTTCAACAATTCACAACAGGATCAGCAGAATTTCAACAATACGCAGCAGAGTGGGCAACCAAACGCTGCTCAGGGTCAGGGATATAATTATACCAGCCGTTATGACGTTCCGGCAGGTCAGCAACCTGCATCGGGAATGGCCACAGCCTGCCTTGTACTGGGTATTCTCGGACTGGTTTTATCCATCTTTATTCCCATTCTTCCCGTTGTGCTTTCCATTATAGGCATCGTACTTTATGTCACATCCGGAAAATCCGGAAATACAAGTGGTGTACGTACAGCAGGTCTTGTATTGAACATCATAGCTCTTGTTATCGGTATTATCGTGCTTATCGCATTTATTATCGGTATTATAATCGCCGCCAGTGCGGTCAGCGTAGTAGAAAGTCTGAATCCAAATGATATCAACGGCATAAGCGATGGTCTCAACGACCTTTTCAATTCACTGCAGTAATACTTTTATACATCAAAACTCAATCCTGCCGCATCATTTTGATGCAGCAGGATTTTTTTTCATCTGTATTAGTGAATTACTGAAGAACGGTATCTAATCCGGCATCTTTAACGGCTTCTCTAAACATATTGCACACATCCCGGCTTTTGGTGATAATCCTGGTCAGCTTTTCGTCGCCCTCTAAGACATTATTCCCAAGCGATGTCAACTCCTTGGATGTAATGCGTAATTGCTCCAGATTGGTGGCATTTTTGAATGCATTGTCACCTATTTTTTTTACATTTTTTCCGATTGTAACGGATGTCATGGGTGTATAACCGCGAAACGCATTTTTGGCTATGGCTGTCACCTTATATGTGATGCCATACACCTTGATTTTAGGCGGAATAATGATATGTTCTGCCCAACCGTATGTGGCAAGACAGGTTACCTGGGGATTTTTTTTGTTTGACGAGGTGACTTTGTATGCCATTCTGTAGGCATTGCTCCTGGTATATATTACCGTGCCTTTTTTGTACGGGGCGGATGCCGTGATGCTGTATGCCTCTGTTGGTTGTGAATATGAAACGAAGGCAACAAAAGAAAGAAGTATCGCCAAAAATACCACTAAAAGGCGCCTCCCCAACTGCTTTACCTTTTTTCTGCCGTTTTCAGGAAAATGTATTTTATATTCCACCCGCCGGTTCATATGCTTATTTTATATTTTGATGCGTTGCAAAGTCAATATGTGGGAATTATAATTGAATCATGTATGATATCAGGCTTAAACAGATCGAATGCTTTTTAACATTGGCACAAACCTTGAGCTTTACTACCTCAGCCAAGACCCTGGGTATATCTCAGCCCCTTGCCAGCAAATGGATCAAGGCTCTTGAAGACGAATTGGGAACAGCTCTTCTCATTCGCTCCAAAGACGGCATCTCACTTACTAACGAGGGTAAATTCCTATACAACGAATGGATGCCCGCCTTTCACGGAGTGGTTTCCGCCATTACCAGAATGCAGGCCATTGGCGACGAAAAATCACCTGCATTAAGAATAGGTATATTGGATCGTTATGAAACGGATCCTTTTATTCATGATATCATTCAAAATTTCGGCAAAGATCATCCGAGCTGGAATATCCGGGTATCTTCTCACGGTATTCAGGAACTTATTGACAGGCTTATGGGGCACGATTTGGACGTGGTCTTTCACACCACTCTTGATGCAGGCACCCAGGATGGAATTCATTTTAAGCCTTTAAGAAGCGTTGAGTTTTTCATCGCGATATCCAAAAACCACAGACTGGCACAAAGAAAAAGCCTGACTATAGCTGACCTTAAGAACGAGTCCTTTTTCTCCATATCGGAAGACGAAAGTCCTTCGAGCTCGCGGCGCATCATTTCTCAATGCCAGAAAGCAGGCTTTACACCTCACAACATGCAATTTGTTCCCAACCTTTCATCGCTCTCTCTTTCCATAATCTATCAAAACGGAGTGACTGTCACCACAGCAGAGATAGCCAAAGGTTATGAGCACATGATAAAACTCTACCCCATAGCTGAATACGCCGGATCCGAATCCATAGCACTTCTCTACAGAAAATCAGATCCGGGAGAAAATGCTCTTACTTTTTCCAACAGTATTTCCTGATCTGTCAATGGATGGGGATTTCTCCACTCAAGTTAAAATTCCAGGCTGTCCACCTTTTCAGTGAGTTTTGCTATTTTTTCCGTACAGCGGCGTATCCTCATCTTTTCTTCTTCGGATATAGTCTTTTGTTTTTTTATCTTTCGGATATATCGACTGTAACCGATAACAGAAACTTTATCTGTAACTTCTTTCAGCCTTTTTTCATCCTCTGTACCCAGATATTCCTTAAGGAAGCTGACAAAGAATTCCTGTGCGGTTTCATATGAAAATCCCATGAATTCCTCGACTACAGCAGGATCATCCTCTCCAAGAATCTCATAAAAATAATACAGATCGCTAAGTTCTATAACAGGATGCCCTGTGGAAAGCCTGTCCATATCTATAAGAAGTGGTTCTCCTTTTTGCATAAAAACATTGTTCGTATGAAAATCCCCATGGAGCAGAGTTTTTTTCTTTGGCAGCGCATCAAGAAGAGCCTTGCACTTCTCATAAACCGCTTTATCCTCCCTGCCTATACCACCTTCCAAATAATCACTTACTCTGTCATAAGCCGTTGGAAAAATATCTTCTTCCGATATCTCTACGCCATGTATTATATGAGCCATCCCCGCCATTATGCCGGCATAAGTTCCCACCTGCCCCGGAGCCCTTTCTATGCATTCCGAAATCGTATCCGATTCCACCAGCTCATACATGGATCCGTAACTTTCTCCTACTGTAACTATACCAAATGAAATGGCAGTAGGTATCCCAAGAATGAATGCTTTTCGGGCAAGTGCAATCTCCGCCTCTACATCACGATAAGTGTTGTTTTGGTTGTACACTTTTATTACAAGCTCATCATCATACCGATATACCATACCCTTGGCTCCGCGTCCGATGACCTTGCAGCCATCTACCGATACCTCTCTGAACTTTCTGTATCGCGCCTTTTCCGAATCAAACGTTCCGGGCCAGATGAAGTTGATATGCTTTATTAATTCCTTGAACGCTCCTGTTCTGTTTAGCGAAAGCTCCAATGTTTCCGCAACCGATTGATAATACCATAGCTGCATCTTGGGGTCTTTCTGATTAAAATTCTCCCACATTTTTTCTCCCTGCTCGGAATAGTTCCCGGCAAGTGATCTGATATTGGACAGCTTATCGGCCAGCCACAGTATCCTGACACCCTGATCGTTGGTGTTTTTCAATACACGCAGTGAATCCTCCTTGCGCCTTTTCCAGCTCATATCACGAGTCTCTTGCGGATAGTTTTCTTCTGATTCTGACGAAACAAAAAAGGCCACACTCTCTCCGAAGCGCTTTTTAATCTCTTCCAGAGTACCATCTGTATCTTCTACAATATCATGCAATATTCCCGCAACAATAATATCTTCATCATCCGTCATTGTGGAAATGATCTGAGCCACTTCAAGCGAATGCAAAATAGATGGAGTTCCCGACAACTTTCTCTTCTTTCCCTGATGCATGATGGTGGCGTAGATTAAAGCTTCCTCTATCTTGTTCATCATATTGTTTGTTTTCTCCTTACCATAAAACGCGCGGATTGAAGTTTTCTCCAATCCGCGCGACATAATCAATTACTCTTTAATATGCTCAACAATAGCTATGGTAAATCCCGACGGAGACTTCATAGCCGTAGATTTGGCACTCTTCGTTTCAAGAGGTCCCAGGTCTTCTCCACGTGAATCCACAAATCCGTTATTTTCAAGAATCCTGCGCGCCTCATCAAAATCATCAACATTCATGCGAATTATCATCTCATCACGAGTAATATCTTTGGTAGTCTCTGATACATCTACATGAAAGCCGTCTTTATTTTTCATACGGAAGCCCGAAACCACTCCGCGTCCTGTATCCGTGACGGGTGCATGCGTTTTTTCAAATCCCAGATCTTCAAAAATCTTAACCACGGAATCTACATTTTTTGTAAGTATAATAGGATCAAATGTTGTTATTTTCATAGCTTTTCTCCTTCTAATCGTTTTATTATTTTATATGTTTCACTAAATTAATGGCAAATCCTGAGGGGGAAACCATCATCGTTGCATATGACGATCCCGTTTCTGTCACCTTATCTCCCTGTGCATTCGTAAATCCACGATCCGTAAGGAACTTATATGCCTCATCAAAATCGTCCACATTCATACGTATCCCCATCAGATCAGGCATTTCCTTATCCACCTGAGTTACATCTACATGAAAGCCGTTGGCATCCTTCATGGAAACACTGGTAATATCCTTGTCATTGATACCTTCCTTTCGGTGACGCCTCTCAAAGCCCAGTTCCTCAAAGACTTTTATGGCAGCCTCCGCTTCACTGCTGATAATGTTCGGGTTAAAACTTGTAATTTTCATGTACCTTACCTCCCCTTTCGTTTATACGTACATCTGTATACGTCAACACAAGTAACCGAATACACCCAAATTATACTAATAACGAATCTTATTTGTAAAGACACCTATTCTTTGTTTACAAAGATTTTTATATTATATTATAATAAAAAAGCTTTCAGATATCTGAAAAATAAAAATACCGGAGTTATGAAAATGAAAAATTTTAGACTTTCTTTTGGCATCATAGCAGTTCTTGTCTTATCTGTCATTTTGTGCGCTTGCGGCGCCTTGTCAGATTCGAAAAGTGATTCGACCGGCATCATAGGTGCCATGGAAGAAGAGGTAAAACTTATTAAAGACCGTATGGATATTAAATCCACTACTTCTATTGCAGGTATGGACTTTCTCGAAGGCAGCCTGGACGGAAAAAATGTGGTGGTTGTCCAATGCGGTATGGGAAAAGTCAATGCCGGAATCTGTGCACACACACTTATCAATACTTTCGGTGTTAGCCGTATTATAAATACCGGAGTGGCCGGTTCTCTGGACAATAATATTGACATCGGGGATATCGTTGTATCTACGGATGCTGTACAACACGACTTTGATGTATCAGCCATCGGCTTTGAACGCGGAGAGATTCCCTACACCGGTCTTTATGCATTTCCCGCAGATGAAACCTTAAGAAAAGAAGCCTTAAATGCTGTCAAAGAAAAAGCTCCTGACGTCAAGGTTTTTGAAGGTCGTGTCTGCTCCGGTGATCAGTTTATCTCCTCTTCCGAACAAAAAGAAACCATACTGACAAACTTTGGAGGATTGTGCTGTGATATGGAAGCAGCTGCCATAGCCCAGGCCTGCTACCTGAATGATACTCCTTTTGTCGTCATGCGTGCCATCTCGGATAAAGCTGATGATTCCGAAGAAGTTTCCTATGAGACTTTTAAAAAAGCTGCTGCCGAGCATTGCGCTGACATAGTATGTTATATGATATCACAATCCAATTCTAACTGATTCTGTATATAACCAATTCAAATTAAGGAAAACTCTTATGAATATCAATCCCAAAAAACACCTTATAATCTTTGCCTTTCTTATATGTTTCTTACTTCAGGGCTGCGGTCAGATAAATTACGTTCTCGAATCTGTCCACGATGTAAACGGGAGACAGGGTATCTGTACGGACGGCACTTACTACTGGGTAAGCGGATCGACTTCTCTTACCAAATATGACAAAGACTGGAATGTTGTTTCGGAAAATACCGATCCCTTTAAAGGATACGACCTTGAAGTAAATCACATAGGTGATATAGACGTATATAATAATGAGCTTTATCTTGGCGTGGAATATTTTATGGACGGCGACGGCAAAAATATTCAGGTAGCCGTATATGACGGAGATACCCTTGAACTTAAGAGAGTATTTCCTTTCCGTTCGGATACAGGTCAGCTGGAATGCTCCGGAATAGCTGTCGATCCGGATGGGAGGACAATATATATGACCTCGTGGATAGATGATGAATCCAGTGAATATCTGTATATGTATGACCTGGACAGTCAGGAGTACAAAGGAAGTCTCCATATGAACCCTTCTCTTGAATATCTGCAGGGAATAGCATATTCAAACGGAAGTCTGTTTGTAACCTGTGACGATGGGGACGCAGATGAAGATGCTCCCGACCATATGTACAAAGTTAATCCAAAAACAGGTGCCGTCACCCTTGAAAAAACATTTGACGATGTCACCAGACAAGGCGAAATAGAAGGCCTTAATTTTGATCCTGTTTCGGGACAATTTCTTTTGCTATATAACAGAGGTGCCCGCATAATTGAAGGAATGCCCTCCGGATTTTATGAAGGTTATTCGGAAGAAATACACGAGGTCTTTGTATATAACTGTAAATAAAAATGTCTTGTAATATTAGGTCAAACTCTTATTCTAAAAAGTCCCGCCGTTTTCTGTTACACAAACAGTCAACGGCGGTTTTTTCTTTTATCGATACGTTAAGTCTGCTTTTATTTTTTTCTGGAAACCGATGCATCAAACCGAGCAAGCATTGAACGCGGTGAAGCATATGCTCTCTCGTATCTCGGGCACTTCTCGTAACCCGGAATACCTGCAAGATACTTCGCGATCTTCTTGAGCTCTTCGAGATCGTAACGGCTCATAAGAGTAATCTCCTCCATAAGAGGTGAACCACCACCGTGTACACCGGCAACAGCCTGTGCAGCTTCAAATGCGTCACAGAGTTTGTTCTCCATCATACGCATTACGCGGTGAGTATTTTCTGTACTCCATGCCGGGTTTCTCTGAATATATTTGTTGCAGAGC
>CAJOOT010000108.1 GCA_905236215.1 uncultured Eubacterium sp. | reverse complement strand
GGATAACTATAAGGGAATGTCATTTTCAAAAATGTTTAAGGTGAACGACGTCTGCTCCAATACGTATTATAACAGTGGAGATACAGCTGATTACTGTCTGGAATATGCATATGAGAGTGCGATGAAAGAGCTTGATGAACAGCTTAATGAATATGAGGCGGAAAGTATTACACCTTATTATTATGCAGGTATTAAAGCATCAGTGCCGGTAATGAGTATTAATAATTACAATACAGTAACGGAAACTCTTTGGCTTTATTCGGATACATACGGAACGGTTGCAACTTCGGCTGACGAAGCTTTGTCGGCTGTTAATAACAGTGTGGGTATGTACAGTAATTATGCAAAGCAGGATGTTATGAATCAGGCAAAGGCTTTAAAAACTGAAAGGGAGTCACAGGTATACTACGGATATTCCGCTTCATGCAAATCGGTTATTAAATATCATGATGATTACACGGGAGCGGATTGCAGTAGTGAATATTTAAGTAAAATATTCCGAGGCACCAGTTTACATAATGATGAGAGTTTTGTGGAAAGCATCAGGGCAATGGCTTATGAGAATATAGCGCAAAGTATCAATGAGTATAAAAAGAAGCTTTCGGATACATTTATTTATATGGGAGAAAGCCTGTGTACAGTTACTGTCTCGGCATTTGATAATTGTATGGACAGTAATGTCGAATGGATATATCCCGGAGAAAGGGAAAGCGTGGTGAGCCTTGTTTCGCTGGCGGATGCTTTGGAGACGGCGCGTCGTGTTTCACAAAAAGATGCTGATGAAAAGGCAGAGGAGGGGATCGAAGAAAAGAAGGCTAAACTGTATAACAGGGCTACATCATCCTGCGTATATTATGTTACCTGTTACGATGAGCTTCATGAAAAAGAGGAAAGTATCAGACTTGAGGGAGAAAGATTTACGGTTAAGTGTGTTGACGGAGAAGATGATGCTTTGGAGAAGTCCCGGAGTTTGGCGCGAGAGGATACTGAGAAGATATATAGGGCACTATGTGAAGAAAAACTGAGCAAAATGTATTATGAAGTGGAATCCGTATGCAGTATCACCATCGACTGCAAAGATGAGCTGGAAGAAAAAGAGACATCATTCATAATAGAAGGAAACCCCTGTAAAACAAAGACCGGTGATAGTGTAAGAATTGCGGCTGAGACGGCACAAAATCTTGCTTATAACGATTGTCTTGAACAGGCGCGTAACTGTATTAATGAAAAAGAACAGATTGTTTATACAATGTACAGTTTTTCTTATGACTACATATATAAAGATATAAGTCCCGGTTTTGTTTACTATGGGGAAGATGAAAAAAGTATAGAAGATAATGAGGCTGGGGAGAGGAGAAGTAATACTGAAGATATATCTGAAAAAGATATCCCGGGCGAAGCTGTAGAGATTATGGAAACAGTCATGGATGATAATACTGAGGTGGCTGTTGATGTCATAATGGCAGAAGGAATAAATAACGCCGCAAACGTAAACACGGGTAATTTGCCATCAACGTCAACTACTGCGGCGGATATCAAATACAGCGAAGAAAACGTGGCGGCATCAGACGGCAAACTTTTTGAAGTTAACGGTGCGGTTTACGAAATTAAGGGCTCTGTTGAGCAAGGAACCAAAGTGGCTCTTAAGACTGTGAGAAACAAGAAGATAACTTCGTTTAATATTCCGTCTAAGGTGAAATCGGGCAGCAGGACATATAAAGTGACAGAGATATCCTCAGGGGCTTTTGAAAAATGCGGCAGCCTGAAAAAGCTTGTGATTGGAAAGAATATCAGGACTATTGGGAAGAAGGCATTTTCGGGATGCAAAAAACTGAAAAAGATAACGGTTAAGAGTATCAATCTCAAAAAGATAGAGAAGAATGCGTTTAAAGGAGCCACCTCTTTGGCTCTCCTAAAACTGAGAACAAAGAAGTTTACCAAAACAAAGGCGGTATTCAAAAAAGCTATGTTCAGATCAGGGGCAAGATGTGTAAAGGTGGCAGAGGGTTCGACCGGAAGATTTTGTCTTTTCATTTCGGTTTGATTATGATATACTCTTCTTTGGTTTGCAGGCGTTTTTTTAACCGACCTGGGACAAAAACACGGTTGACCGGGAGAAGGAATCATCATAAAAGATAAAGGTTCCGATTTTGGCCAAGAGGAGGTACCGATATGAAACACGTTAAGACATTGAATACCAAGAAGCTCCAGAAGACTGTTAAGAAGGGTGGATGCGGTGAATGTCAGACATCCTGCCAGTCTGCATGTAAGACTTCCTGTACAGTAGGAAATCAGAGCTGCGAGCAGAAATAAAACCTACCGGGTTTTAAAGGGTTTAAAACACGGGCAGGAGGCTTTGAGCCTCCTGCTCATTTGTGCGTTAATAAGATGATACATTGTTTCAAAAACAACGGTTACAATATTATAATGGATGTCAACAGCGGAGCGGTGCATGTGGCAGATGATGTGCTCTACGACGCTGTGGGACTTTGGGAAGAATTCGACAAGGATGCGTTAATCGAAAAGCTTTCCGAAAAATACGACAGTAAGGATGCAGAGGAAGCCTGCCGGGAGATAGAAAAGCTCGTCGAAGATGAGGTTCTCTTTACTCCTGATGAATATGAAGAGAACATTACATCTTTCATAAAAGGAAAGGCTCCCGTGGTAAAAGCTCTTTGTCTTCATGTGGCTCATAGCTGCAATCTTTCATGTGAATATTGTTTTGCCGGAGAAGGCCGCTATCATGGTGATGCCGGACTTATGAGCTTTGAAACCGGCAAAGCGGCTCTTGATTTTCTGGTTGCAAACTCCGGATTTAGGACGAACCTTGAGGTGGATTTTTTTGGAGGCGAGCCTTTGCTTGATTTTGAGGTAATTAAGCAATTGGTGGCTTATGGGCGCTCCATAGAAAAGGAACACAACAAGCATTTCAGATTTACGCTTACCACAAACGGCGTCAGGCTTGATGATGAGGTTTTGGATTTTGCTAACCTTAACATGCATAACCTGGTCTTAAGCATTGACGGAAGAAAAGAAGTGCATGACAGAATGCGGCCGTTTAGGGATGGTAGCGGAAGCTATGATATGGTTCTACCCAAGTTTCAGAAAGCAGCTGAATCCAGACACCAAAAGGATTATTATGTGAGAGGTACATATACTCACTATAATCTTGATTTTTCCAAGGATGTTCTGCATCTGGCAGATATGGGATTTGAACAGATTTCTGTTGAGCCTGTAGTGGCAGATCCCAAAGAAGCGTATGCAATAAAAGAAGAAGATTTGCCCGTCCTTTTTGAAGAATATGACAGGCTTGCGTGTGAAATGGTCAAGCGAAAGAAGGAAAACAGGGGTTTCAATTTCTTCCACTTTATGATAGATTTAGAAGGCGGCCCGTGCGTTTACAAGCGCCTTACCGGCTGCGGATCGGGCACCGAATACCTTGCGGTTACACCGTGGGGTGATCTTTATCCGTGTCATCAATTCGTTGGAAACGAAAAATTCCGTATGGGGAATGTTTTTGAAGGCATTACTCAAAGGAACCTTCAGGAAAAATTCGCAAACGTAAACGTTTATTCCAAGGAAAAATGTCGTACCTGCTTTGCCAGGTATTACTGCAGTGGGGGATGCGCGGCCAACAGCTATAATGCCACAGGTGATGTAAACGGTACCTATGACATCGGATGTGAATTGCAGAAAAAACGTATCGAATGTGCAATAATGATCAAGGCCTGTGAAGCAATGGATATGGCATAATACCGGGCTCATAATAACGCGTAACAGTATCCGTACGGATACACAAAAATAAGAAGTAGAGAGGAATGCAACAATGAAAAAGGGTAAAGCGTCGATCATTCTGGCGATTTTTGTGGCTGCCATGGTGGCGGTGTGCGGCTTTGGAATGATGGTTCTATCCGGAACAGACAATGATGGGGATTTTAAGCTTAAGCTTGGACTCGATCTGGCGGGCGGTGTGTCTATTACATATCATGCTGAGGGTAATCCTTCTGCGGAGGATATGGCAGATACCATATTTAAGCTTCAGCAGCGTATTGAAGATGAGACCGGCAGTACGGAAGTTTCCGTATATCAGGTTGGAGATGACAGAATCGCTGTAGAGATTCCGGGCGTTACGGATGCCAATGAAATTTTGGAACAGCTCGGAGAGCCTGGTACATTGGAAATTCAGGATACTGATGGAAATGTTATAATTGATGGTGATGATATCGCCAGTGCTCAGGCAGTAAGTACTCAGAGTAATTCCGGAACCGGTAACACGGAATTTGTCGTATCACTCAAGCTTAACGATGATGCTGCTGAGACCTTTGCAGATTATACATCGGCTCATG
>CAJOOT010000107.1 GCA_905236215.1 uncultured Eubacterium sp. | reverse complement strand
TGTACACCCTTCAGCGCAAGCAGCTCTGCTGAAACCACAATTGCTCCTCCCATGACAACAAGAATCACTTTTGCCTTCTTTTCAAATGCTGCAATGAATGCAAAAAAGCACACTGCTGAGCCATATGAACAAAGTGAATTAACAAGATAAGAAAAAGAAAGCGAAGCCACTACTTCCATATCAAATACGTTGTTATAAATCGCTCCGAATATCGCAGCTTCAATCCCCATCAATATGAAAAATCCCACAATTAAGATGATAATATAGATGTGGTCAGCAATCACCCGTCCCAGGAATTTTTCCCGAACAGTACCAGGCAGTGGACGTAGCTCTTCCAGATGCAGAATATTATGTGAAGAAAATCCCAATACTATAATGCCTACACTCAGATATACATACATACCTTTGTTTAATAACCAGTTTGCAAACCCATCTTCCCCCGAAAGATATCCGTTTTGGTTATTTGTAAATACATATAAAATTCCAAGTATTACAAATGCCAAAAATGTAACTCCGAGGATTACTAACAGAACTGATTTGCGTGCCTTTATACAAGTTCTTGTTATGTTACTAATGTTAGTTATGGATACACTCATATGATATATTCCTTCTGATGCCTTATGCATAACGCCATGCCCTGTGTATTGCATCAAACAACTACGTATATATCTCATACGGTAGTCTGTATAATATTATTTTTCTTTCCATTTTCATTTCAGAATCCACAAGTCAATATCACAATGCAGGACAGGATAATATCTATCGCAAACAGTACCGCCATTCTTTTTTCAGACTGTTTCTTTTGAAATATTGCTTTTAATATGCATTCAAAAAACAGAACCAAGGAAAATAAAAATGCTCCCCATACAGCTCCAAAATGCGTTTCTACGATGTTTAAACCATACATTATCAAAAACAAAGCAATTGCTACACCCAGCATTATTTCTATGGTTGCAGAAATAAGATTTTCCATCTTTTTTTCTTTCATTTGGTCTACCTCAATGTAAGAGCCATTTCACCATTACTGAAATATAAAACATTCATGATTCCGAGAGCCTATCTATCCTTTTTTATGCGCACACGACCATAATCATCTCAAAATCAATACCTATCCATGATATCCCGACTATTGTAATAAGTTGCGCCTTTGTATTTAAGCCAGCATCCCAATAGTATTATTCAGTATGATAAGTAAATGTGATACACCGAATCATCCTTCAAATAAAACTGTAGACTTTTTACATCCAAAGGGTTGTTCGATGGGTGTGCAAAATAGCAATACTCTTCACCTTCAACACTAAATTCATCATCCGGTTTTCCAAATGTCTCAACTATATCTTTCGATGAGCTACCAAAAGTTATTCCTTTAACCGAATACTCCGGATATACCGACACATCTTCCGGCTCACCTTTGGGATAAATATCTATACTCCGTATACCATTATCCCTAAGTTCTGCAACTATTCCTTCAAGACTTTCCGGAACATTCATAGATAAGTCGAGTTTAACACCTATCGACATTATGACTTCCGGATAATCATCAGATACCATAAACAGTTCTCCTGCCGGTTTCTCTTCTTCTTTTTTATATGCTGCATATGACTCATCAGAGATACGCCAACCTTTGTCAATAATTGCATCATAGTCTACAGGAAGGGAATATTCTTTTCCCTCAAATATAAAGGTCTTTATATCTTCCGGAGTCAATGTAGCGTCATCGGATGCCGAAATATCTGTTGTTTCAGTTACTACGGCAACGTCCCCACTATTTGCTGAGTCATCTGTCTTTCCTTCAATCCCACATCCAACTGCGCAAATACCGAAAATGACAGCCAGACCCACTATCCATTTTATTCTTTTCAATATCTCCATGATATGTTCCTCGTTTACTAATCAATGTTCGTATTCTAGTTTGCTGCTGAATACTGGGTATACTAATAAGCATACATCCCTATATCAACTCCATATGCAGCATAGCTCTTTGGCATTACCATTCTTGATGAACAAATACCTCTCATGCTTTGTCCTCCTTTTGACTTAAACCGATTTTTGCTAATATCCTTTACGTTTGCAACCGTAAAGAAAATATATGCATAACGCCGTGCACAGCGTATTGCATCAAACAACTACGTATATAGCTCATTTAGTAGTCTGTATAATGTTCTTTTTTTTATGAATTTTTTCTCTCTTACATCAGCATTGTTGAATCATTGGTAATTGTCAGCCAATTTCATGCTGGCATATATCTTATGCAAAGTCGATAGTCAGATATTTGCATATCAGACACGGTTTTCTTCGTTAAATCCTATATCTGTTTTCTTACAATACAACCATAACACGATGTGGATAATAAATCACCTTAAGAATTCTTAAGATTTTGCCCGTAATCTTAAGATTTCTTAAGATTCAGCTGACTGAAATTGTTCAAACTTCAAAGAAAAGCCTATAATTCAAATGCATTTATTACATACATTGTCATTTTTCTCATGCAAACAAAAAAGCTGCAAGTGATATTACACTCACAGCTTATATCCTGTAAAAAAATACTGTCAATCTTTATGCTATTTCTCCGGCAAGTTTTTCCCTCATTGCATGCAGAGCTTTTGATCTGTGGCTGATACGGTTTTTCTCGTCGGGCAGGATTTCAGCCGACGTCATTCCGTACTCCGGAAGATAGAATATCGGATCATATCCAAAGCCATGCTCGCCTTTTATCTCATAACCTATCTCGCCCTCCATAGTACCCCTTACTACAAATTCGCGTTTATCCGGCAATATAGCCGCCACAGCACATACAAATCTGGCGGAGCGTTCGCCTTTGGGCACATCCTTCATGCGCTCCAGAATATTGGCGTTTTTGATATCATAAGAAACATCCTCACCCATATAACGGGAAGAATAAATGCCCGGTTCCCCGTTCAATGCATCCACCTCGAGACCTGAGTCATCGGAAATAACAAAAGCATCCGTCTTTTGAGCAATAGCTCTGCACTTTAACAAGGCATTTTCTTCAAATGTGCTGCTGCTCTCTTCAACCTCTGTAAATACCCCGGCTTCCCTCATGGAAACCACATCAAAATCAAATTCCTTGAGTATCTGTCTTATTTCGTGAAGCTTTCCCTCATTTCCGGTAGCTACTATCAGTTTCTTTTTCATAAATAAAATCTCCAACTGTATCATCTCTTAATTTTAATCGTTTTCATTGCTGACAATGGATTCATCAGCTTCATCTGTATATGAATCCGCATCCGAGGATTCCAATGCGCTTTCTGTGTCAAGTCCGTTCTCGTACACATATTTGATGGTATCTATAAATCCTTTTGCCAGTTTTTGCTGATAATCCTTTGTCTGTAGCAGGTAACATTCTCTGACATTACTCATGAAACCAACCTCGCAAAGAGCCACCGGGACCTTGGACTTGCGGACGATATAGACATCATTTCCCTTTAGCGCTCCTCTGTCTCTGGCATCAACGACTCCGGATACCATGGTCGAGCAAAGCATGGCAAGAGCGCGCGATGCTCCCGTCTTATCTTTTTGATTATATAGAGATTCAACCCCGGAAGTCTCATTATCACCATATCCGTTCAAAGCGTTGCAGTGTATGCTTAAAAAAAGATCAGCATTCATTTCATTTGCCATGGCAACACGCCCTCTTAAATATGTATATACATCCTGAGTACGTGTAGTGTATAGACCTATGCCCATTTGGGCAAGCTCATCCTTATATTCCATAATCTCATTTCCTATATCAAGAGTAATCTCCGACTCCAAGACACCGTTCCATACAGTACCCGGAGAATCGGAGCCACCGTGACCGGGGTCAATGACTACCACAAAATCATAGAGTTCATGTGGATCCATGAGTTTGATACACAGATTACCACCTTCCACATAGGTGGTATAATCATAAACAGCATCAAACGTGATCTCGTACCCGTAACCCGACTGATCACCTACAAAGATAAGATCGTTAATATGCGTGCTTGAGCCGGAAAGCGGATGACTGCTCAGATATTTATCATCGATGCCGCTTATATTAAGATACAGGGTATCTATGACATAATTCATCGAAATGTCCACATCATCCTCGGACACTCCTTCAGCCAAAGGCAGTCTGTAAATGATGTCATCATTCTCTTCATCGGAATCCTCAAAAAACTGTGATGCATCGCCCGATGCGCTGATATTCTGACTTTCACGCACGGATTGGGCATAGGTAATAAGCGGCAACGAGCCGCTCTGACACATATATATAAATGTAAAGATAGCTGCTGCGAGCAGTACCGTAACTGCCACAATGCCTATCCTGTCTCTGGTTTCCATTTGATCAAACCACCTTCTATCGTTTGGGCGGCTTTTGTCCGGGATACATATAGAGTCCGGTCCTTATCATGCCGTTATATAACTTACGCCTTTTGATGCATTTTCTTCGGATAAAGCTATCGGTATCTTCCCAGCTTGTAATAACATAAAAAGACCATGTTTCCATATTTTCCATTGCATCCGAAAGATATCCGTATATCTGCGGTAATGCGTCTTTGTCTTCAAGCCTTTCTCCGTACGGAGGATTGGTGATAACAAAGCCGTACTTTTTAGGATGTGAAAAATCTCTGGCATTTCTCTGCTGAAAATGGATGAGATCCGCCACTCCCGCAGCACGGGCATTTTCTCTTGCAGCCTTCAATACCTCGGCATCCGTGTCAAATCCCTGAAGATCCACTTCTTCAGGATGCGGCAACTCAATGGCACTTCTTAACTCCGAACGAATTTCCTTCCATAGCTCTGACGGGACAATATTATACCACTTTTCAGCAGTAAACCTCCTGTCGAGTCCCGGTGCAATATTGGCAGCCATCATGGCAGCTTCTATAAGAAAGGTTCCGCTTCCGCAAAACGGATCGGCCAAAATTCTTCCCTTTTTCCAAGGAGTCAGCATAATAATGCTGGCTGCAAGAGTTTCGGAAATAGGGGCTTCGCCGTGCAGAGCCCTGTATCCTCTCTTGTGAAGACTTTCTCCCGACGTATCCATTGATACTTCCACTTCGTTGTTTTGAATAAAAATACGTACCGGATACCTTTCTCCGTCCTCCGGAAAAACCTCCAGTTTGTATTTTGTCTTCATACGTTCTACCATGGCTTTTTTGGCTATTCTCTGAATATCCGAGGCAGAAAACAGCTTGGAACGAACACTCGACGCCTTGGTGACCCAGAATGCGGCATCTTTCGGAAAAAATTCCTCCCATGGCAATGCCTTTATTCCCTCAAACAATTCATCAAAGGTATATGCTTTGAAAGAACCCACCAAAAGAAGCACCCGTTCGGCACTCCTTAAAGAAAGATTGGCGCGTACAAGTGCTTCCGCGTCTCCTTCGAACATAACACGTCCGTCGGTGACCTTTGTGATCTCATATCCAAGATCGTAAATTTCTCTTTTGAGTACAGCCTCCGTGCCGAAATGACAGGGGCATACCAAAGAAAAACGTTTCATTATTATTTGTTTTCCTCTACATATCTTTTTATGGCCGCGAAACTATCCTTGCTGATAACATGTTCCATACGGCATGCATCATCCGCAGCTGTCTTTTCATCTACGCCAAGATTCTCAAGCCATGTGGAGAGGAAAATATGTCTCTCATAAATCATCTCTGCAATTTCTCTGCCCTTTTGAGTAAGCTGAATATACCCCGCATCAGTTACGGTGATCATTTCTTTTGTGCGCAGATTCTTCATAGCCACGCTGACTGATGACTTTTTGAAATTCATTTCATTAGCCACATCTATGGAACGAACTACAGGCAATTCCTTGCTAAGCATCAGTATTGTCTCAAGATAATCCTCTGCGGACTCATTGGATGTTGATCTCATTTTATTCTCCCTTTTACCGGATTCTCCGATAATTTGCCTAAAACCTGCCATGTATAATGATACCATTCACACCGGGGTTTCGCAACAAATTAGTGTCAGCGAGACTAATTACCTCCGTCGCCGTGTTGCTTTTTATGCTTATTTAATATGTCTTTTTTGAAGACAACTTCCATTATCCTCTCTGTAGCATGACCGTCGCAGCCTGACATAAATTTGTTTTTGAAAGCTATGATCTTATCTTTATCAAATCTCTCGGAAAGATTCCGGATATAGTCCAGCATTTCATCATTTGTCCTGCACACAGGTCCCGGTGTGAGCTCATCGTAATCATAGTAAAATCCTCGCCAGTCGCAATAAAGATCCAAATCGTACGCAAAGAATATCATTGGCTTTTCAAACAATGAATATTCAAATATCAATGATGAATAATCCGAGATACATATATCCGCAACGCAGATAAGGTCTTCTATAGTAAGCTCTCCTGTCACATCTTTTGCAAAAGACCTCTGTTCTTTTGCAATGGACGGCCGATTTTTTACGAAGGGATGATGCTTTATAAGAAGAACATATTCATCCCCAAGCATTTCCTGAAACGCCGTAACGTCAAGCTGATCCGGAGCCTTTGCATCCTCCACAGTGCCTCTGAATGTGGGCGCATAGACAATTATCTTTTTGCCTTTGCACTGCGGCATAGCTTCAGTCACTCTTTTCTTTGCATTATTAAGAAAATCCTTGTCATAGAAAACATCTGTGCGGCTTATGCCGCAGGCTATTACCTGAGTTGGCTTTTCCTCAAGTCCCATTGCCTCTTCATACGCCCAGATGACCTCCGGCGAGCTTACTGTCACATAATCAAGATTTTCATAATAAGGATATTTCTCTTTGGTTTTTCTGCTGTCTCCAAAAAGCAGTTCAGAAGTGGAAAACCCGAATTTTTTGAAGGCACCGCATCCGTGCCAAAGCTGGGTAACTACGGTTTGGGGATTAAGATTTACCGCACTTATAACGTTGGATGCATCCTCAAGGAAGATATATTTGGCTCTAACCACCTCTTTATACAGGCCAAATACTCTTTTCATATATGACCATCCATGCAGTCTGTTACTGTAAAGAAAATATACCTCTGTCTTAAAATCATATTCATTCTTCAGTTTTTCATAAAGAATTTTAAAACTGTTTGAAAGATTTTCCGAACGGTATTCCACGAACAATACTCTGTCTTCATCTACCGTTGCTTTCCTTTTATAGTGTTCAAAAACCAAAGGATAAACTATTTTGAATGCGGTAAACCAATATATTCTTTTGAATAATTTGAAGATTTGTTTCATTGTTTGATTCCCTAAAGCGTTATTGTAAAATATTAGCGTTATATAGAGGGATTGTCAAACCACGCTTTTCTCAGATAATACCCGTTCACAGTCTCACATAATGACCCTTCGACACTTCGCATATTACCCCCTTGTCCGTAAGCGAAAACAGCGCCATAAAAACCCCCTGTGGAGAAAGATTTGTTCTAATACGTATTTCTTCTATCGGGAGAGGATTTTTCCCCAACACATTGAATACAGTTCTTTCATTATCGTCCATGGAAATGTTCATAGTTATGTCAACCGACCTTTTCCCCTTTTTATGCCTGCCATTGTCTATCTTTCCTTCAAAAGCCTGCTCTGTTGCAAGGTCTTCAAGCATATCATCCACAGACAAAAAAATACCGGCGCCCTGCTTGATCAGGCGATTGGTACCGGTGCTAAGCAGATCATCAATCTGACCGGGCACGGCGTAGATGTCTTTTCCCTGCTCCAAAGCATAGTCAGCTGTAATCAACGACCCGCTTTTTTCCCTGGCTTCCACCACTATCACCACATCCGAAAAAGCACTTATTATACGATTTCTCATTGGAAAATGCATAGAAAGCGGTGGAGTGGCCGGGCCGTACTCACTGATGATTCCGCCGGTTTCAACGATTTTGTTGTACAGTTTAATATTTTCGGGCGGGTAACACTTGTCGATACCACACCCCATCACACTATATGTCAAACCATTCCCGTCAAGAGCCCCCGTCTGGCTTTTGCTGTCAATGCCTCTTGCAAGTCCGCTTATCACCTGAATTCCCCCGGCAGCAAGCTCTTTTCCTATCCTATAAGCTGTATTTG
>CAJOOT010000106.1 GCA_905236215.1 uncultured Eubacterium sp. | reverse complement strand
TCTGTTGAGAAAAAACACATGGAAACAATTCTTGACGAAGCAGAAAACAGACGCCATGCAGAAAAGGCAGTTATGTATTATTTAATTAAGAAATGTTAATTATAGATGACGTGTGAATTCACACGTCATTTTTACGAGGAGGACAGTATGAAACATTTAATTGACCCAATGGATCTTTCTCTGGAGGAGCTTGATGATATATTAAATCTTGCTGAAAGGATGTATGATAATCCTCAAAAGTATGCAGAGGCAGGAAAGGGAAAAAAGATAGCAACTCTTTTCTATGAGCCATCCACAAGAACAAGACTCAGTTTTGAAACTGCTATGCTGGATCTTGGCGGAAGCGTTATAGGCTTTTCTTCTGCAACTGATTCCTCTGTTTCAAAGGGAGAGAGTGTGGAGGATACAGTAAGAACCGTAGGCTGTTTCGCAGATGTTATCGCCATGAGACATCCTAATGAAGGTGCACCAAAGCTTGCATCTATGTATTCACCGGTGCCCATTATCAATGCCGGTGACGGAGGTCATAATCATCCTACACAAACACTTACAGATCTTGTTACCATCAGAAAAGAAAAGGGCCGTCTCAACAACATGGTAGTGGGAATGTGCGGAGACCTTAAATTCGGACGTACAGTCCATTCACTTATAAAAGCACTTTCAAGATATACAGGAATTAAGTTTGTGCTGATATCTCCTCAGGAGCTGAAGGTTCCGGAATATATCATTACCGATGTTATTAATCCGGCAGGACTGGAATATGAAGAAGTAACTTCTCTTGAAGATAATATCGGAAAACTGGATATGCTTTATATGACCAGAGTTCAGAGAGAAAGATTCTTCAATGAAGCTGATTATGTAAGATTAAAAGATACATATATTCTGGACAGTAAGAAGATGAAGCTTGCAAAAGAAGATATGATTGTGCTTCATCCACTTCCAAGAGTAAATGAAATATCCATGTCAGTTGATAATGATCCAAGGGCCTGCTATTTCCGTCAGGTTAAGTACGGTAAATTCGCACGTATGGCATTGATCAGTCGTCTGATCGGCCTGGATGTTGACTGATACATTTATTAAAGATTGATTTATTTAAATTATTATCTGAAAAATCAGTAGAAAGGATGATGATATGAAAATAGACAGTATACAGAATGGTATCGTGCTTGATCATATAACTGCAGGAAATGCAATGAAGATTTATTATGATCTGGGTCTGGATAAGCTGGACTGCAGTGTTGCGATGATGCAGAATGTGAAGTCTGAAAAAATGGGCAAGAAGGATATTATCAAGGTTGATAAGGATGAATATGACATAAACCTTGATGTTATCGGATATATAGACCCGGGGGTAACAGTCAGTATCATCAAGGATGGAGTTACAGTTGAGAAGAAGAAGGTGGATCTTCCGGTGAGGCTTGTTAATATAAAGAAATGTAAGAATCCGAGGTGTATTACAGCAATTGAGCCTAACATTCCACATATATTCAACCTTACAGATCCGGAGAAAAGAATATATAGATGTGAATACTGTGAAGCTGACAAATAAAAACGATGCCAAGGGGACAGTCCCCCTGGCATCGAATTTGCAGATGAGGATATTTTTGAGGCTGATAAATAAAAGTGACAATTACGTCACAATATTATAGAATATACAATAGAATATACTAATGAAGAAAGATTTTTAAGGAAGGATGGAAAGTATATGAAACAGGTGAGGAGATTATTATCAGTTATTCTGACAGTGGTTCTTGTAGTTGGAACACTTTATATTGGTGGAAATGTAAATGCTGCCACTACTGTCTCAAGCATAACTATATCAACAGATGATTACGTACTTGCTGCCGAAGAGAATCCTAATGATCCAGGTGGTAACGGAATTGTAGCATATGATGAGTCTTTGGCTGATCATATTAATTTTTATGTTAATCGTTATCTGGATTCCGATAATCAGGAGCAATTTTATAATGGAATGACTCCGTTTGTAGAGGGAACAACATATGTTCTTATGTTGAAAGTGGATACACCTAAGCCGGGAGTTGTATTTGCAGATTCATTACAGGTTACAGCTGTGATGAAAGGATATAGTATTGCTCTTAAGATGAATAAATATATAACAGAGGGCAGCATATATTATTCGTGTTATTATACAATGCCTAAACAAAGTGATCTGCCTACTGCAACGGCTAATTACGATGTTTCAACAGGAAAAGTGGCTATTTCCTGGAAAAAATCTAATTCCAATTATTATAAACTTTATCTTCAGGTGATGAGTAATGGTTCGTGGACAGATAAATCTGTCAGTCCAATTTCATCACAACAAACTTCAACAAGTTATACATATAATGCGGCATATGATGCTCCCGGATCATATAGAATAAAAATTGCTGAATATACAAGTAGTGCTTCTCAAAGTCCTGATGAAACTCAGTATTCTAATCAATATGCAATAGAAGAACCACTGGATTATAAGCCTGAAAATGTAAAGGTTACAGCAGATTCAAGTGGAAAATACTGGTTTACATGGACAAAACCAGCAGCGGCAAAGAATGCACAATACTATGTTCTTGAAGGTTCAAAAGATGGTAAAATATGGAACCAGCTCGAAAAGTATAGTGCCAGCTATACAGAAGCAAACATTAGTGTAGAGAATTACAAAACTATTCTTAATCCTGAAATAGGTGCAGTAAACTATTTTCGTATATGCTATGAAACTCCTACAGGAGGCAGATCGGCTTATTCAGATGTAGTAAGCAGCAAATATGATAATTATGAAAAAAATAAAGATCAACTTATAGCTGAATGTGAAAAGCTTAAGAAAACACCTGCTAAAATTTCTTATGCCGGTGGTTTTGATGTGAAAAAAACTTTAGCGGCAGGAATGAAGAAGACTTATGATCATCCTTCATATAATCTTTCAATAGAGTGTATTAAGTTCAATAAATCTCTTGCATTTAAGTATACACTTACCACAAAAATGGATGGACAATATTGGATATTCAAAGATCAGAATGGTGATTATTTCTATCAGCAGGATGAGTGGAAGGATGCAAGTGGAAAAGCCTACAAATTTGCAGATAAGTATACCGCTGTAAAGAAAGGACAGATATTTACTCTGATTTCACAGTGGCCTTATAATAATAGTCAGATTGGTCATAATCAGACGGAAATAGCTTTAAATATTCGTAATAATGATATTTATT
>CAJOOT010000105.1 GCA_905236215.1 uncultured Eubacterium sp. | reverse complement strand
TGTTATTGTTAAATTCGTCCATTGCTCTTATTCTATACGAAATTCATTACATCGGTAATGCTTATTTGCGTTAATACTTATTCTTATACGTCCAAATGCTTGCGAACCGTAAGCGTACTGCCTATCCATCCGATTCCCACACCCAGGATCAATCCTATCGGTATCACATACATAAATACTGTTGATGCCGGAAGGAAAGACATGATATTTGAAAGAAATTCAAAATTTCCGGTAATATATCCTACTATATTTTTGTAGAGGAAAATCAGAATGATGAGTGGTATCACAGAACCGATAAGTCCTATGAGCACTCCCTCTACCACAAACGGGCCTCTGACAAACACATCCGTGGCTCCTATAAGCTTCATGATAGCAATCTCTTCGCTCCTTACGGCAATACCCGTGGCCACAGTGTTACTGATAAGGAATATGGCAACACCGATAAGTATTATTATGATGGCCGCCGAAATAATACCTACGAGACCGTTAAAGTCCGAAAGGACATTGGCTGCCACCACCGACTGATTGACCTTTCTGACTCCGTCAATACCTTCTATATATGAAGCAAGTTCGCCCTGCATGGAAATATCATTCATATAAATCTCGAAATTTGCGGAATCCGCCAAAGGATTATCCTCAGCCAGACCTTGAGCCGCCTCTTCCGAGCCGTCCATATATTCGTCTATATATTGCTGGAGAGCCTCTTCCGCCGATACGTACTCGATATTTGAAACCTCTCCTCTTGCAGCTATTTGAGTACCTATTTCTTCTATTCTGGCATCAGTGATGCCGTCATCAAAGAACACGGTAATGGTAACTCCCGACTCGGCTTCTCTTATCATAGCCTGAAAATTAAGTACCAAAGCAAAAATAAGCCCGAACAAAAAAATGCAGGCCGACATGGTTGCTATCGACGCTATAGAGAAAAACTTATTTCTCCAGATATTTTTAATTCCCTGTCCCAATACATACATAAGCTTTAAATGATATCCTATTCCGTATATAATCTCTCATCGCTGACCAACACGCCCTTCTTAAGCGTAATGACCCTTTTTTTCATTGCACGTACAATCTCAAGATTATGCGAAACCAGAAGAACAGTAGTGCCTCTCTTATTAATCTCGTCCAGAAGCTTCATGATTTCCCAGGCATTATTGGCATCAAGGTTTCCCGTGGGCTCATCCGCAAGCAGAATGCGCGGGCTGTTGATAAGTGCTCTGGCTATTGCCACTCTCTGCTGCTCTCCTCCCGAAAGCTCGTCGGGAAAAGATTTATATTTCTCCGCCAGCCCTACCATGGAAAGCATGGCAGGCACTCTGGTCTGGATAGTACGATTTGATGCACCTACCACCCTTAATGCAAATCCGACATTATCATAAACATTTCTGTCTCGAAGTAGTCTGAAATCCTGAAATACACAGCCGACATTTCTACGATACTTGGGTATCTGTTTGCGTTTTACCCTGGAAAGCTGTCGCTGGTTGACATAAATCTCTCCTTCAGTGGGATCCAGTTCCTTAAGGAGCAGGCGTATTAACGTGGATTTTCCGGATCCGCTGTCTCCTACTATAAATACAAATTCACCTTCATCTACTTCCAGGTTGAAGTGACTTAATGCCGGTGCCTTTCCGGAATATATTTTGGTAACGTCTTCTAATGAAATGATCATGGTCTTTCCTTATATCATGAATAATCCATATTTTCCATATGCTTCATGTATTTTACTACCATCATGGCTATTTTGAAAGTGATGGCATCTTCAAACACACGAAGATCAAGTCCCGTGCTCTTCTGGAGCTTGTCAAGTCTGTAAACCAGCGTATTTCTGTGAATATACAGCTGCCGCGAAGTCTCCGAAACATTAAGATTGTTTTCGAAGAATTTGTTGATGGTCGTGATGGTCTCTTCATCAAACTGATCCGGAGACCTGTCTCCGAAAATTTCACGAATGAACATTTTGCATAAAGGCATGGGGAGCTGATAAATAAGTCTGCCTATACCAAGTATGCTGTATGCTACTATCTGCTTTTCTTCAAAGAAAATACGGCCCACATCAAGAGCCATTCTGGCTTCCTTGTATGAGCGCGAAACCTCCTTTACATCAGTAACCACAGTACCGTAAGCAATATGTACCCTGGCAGAATCAGAAGAGGTGAGCGCATTCAGAATGGATGTACCTATCTTTTCGAGATCTTCGTTATCTTCTCTGTCACCAAGCTGCTTGACAAGCACTATGCTCTTCTCGTCTACCGCAGTGATGAAATCCTTTTTTGATGTAGAATACAAGGATCTTATCTTTTCAAGATCAGAGCCCTCGTTTTCTCTGGTGGTTTCAACTATGAATACCACACGTCTGGACTCGGTATCTATGTGAAGCTTCTTAGCGCGATTATATATGTCCACAAGAAGCAGATTATCCAAAAGCAGATTTTTGATGAAGTTGTCTCTGTCAAAGCGTTCTTTGTATGCAACTGCAAGGTTCTGTATCTGGAATGCCGCAATTCTGCCTATGGTATAAACGTCATTTCCGTCACCGTTTGCAAGAAGAATATACTCAAGTTCGGAGCCATCCGTCACTTTAAAAAACTGACAGCCGGATACAACCTGGCTTTCAGCTTCCGACTCGGCAAAAAGAGCAACCGCGTCCGAATATCTGGCAGCATCCTGAATGGTAGAAGCCAAAACTTTTCCTTCCGTATCAAGTATGCAAAGATCCGTTTTTGAGATTTCTTTTATCCCTTCCACTGTAGATTGGAGTATCTGATTTGATACCATTTTTATGTCTCCTTATCTCCTTTATCTCCGGAGAGAGTATCTTCCCCTTTATTTGTCCCCTTTTTTTCAGAATCCCCATCCAAAAAGCTGCTGACGGGTTTCTTCTCATGCGCTTTTCTTGCTGTAAGACGAAAGAGGCCTTTTCCTACGGCATATCTTATCCCACTCCAAAAACCGCCACCTTTTGAATCACCGGGCTTATGCCGTCCGATGCTCAGCCACAGCTTAGCATAAATCTGCCCGCTCATGGCCACCATAAACTTATCCTGAACCGGTGATTCAACCGTAGACAGGACAATATCCGGCAAAAGTCTGTTGATATCATTGACAGTGTTTTCGTTGATGGACTGATCGTCGCAAATGATACCGCTTCCGCATATCTCTATATAAGCATACTCATCCTTGAGCATCGCCTCAAAATCAGCATTTACCTCTTCTTTTTCTCCGGCGATAAACACAGTACGTCCACTGCGGTATATGCTCTTTAAAAACTCAGAAAGGAAGTCCACCGTTCGAAGTTCATTCTCGACGGCAGGCGTACTTTCACCC
>CAJOOT010000104.1 GCA_905236215.1 uncultured Eubacterium sp. | reverse complement strand
ATACAGAGACCCTAATATTGCAGCTACCGAAAATGTATATGAAAATATACCTGATTATCTTGAAAACTTTGATGCTTCGGACAGGGATATGCTGAAATACATAATCGGAACAGTGAGCATGATGGATACTCCTCTTAAAGCTTCGGGCAAAGGAACCCGTTCACTTATGGCTTATCTTACGGGGGTAACGATAGAGAGAGTGCAAAGAGAAAGAGACGAAGTTCTTTCATGCACCCGGGATGAAATCAGAAGTCTTGCTCCGTATGCAAGAGCAATACTTGATGCCGGATGCCATTGCAGCATAGGCGATGAAAAGAAGATAGAAGAAGAAAATAAATATTTTAAAGTAACGGAAGTTTTACAATAGGAGGCCGTATATTGAGCGAAGAAAAAAAAGCCGGTTTTGTGACAATTATCGGCAGACCGAATGTCGGAAAGTCTACTCTGATGAATGCCGTTATCGGACAGAAGATTGCAATTACATCTAACAAACCACAGACAACAAGAAACCGTATTCAGACTGTATTTACAGATGAAAGAGGTCAGATAGTATTTGTGGATACGCCCGGAATCATGAAGGCGAAAAACAAGCTTGGAGAATACATGGTAAGCGCTGCGGAGCGCATGATAAAGGATGTGGATGTGGTACTTTATCTTGTTGAGCCGAATACTTACATAGGCAAGGGAGACCGGCATATACTTGAAGAACTCGATAAGGTAAAATCGCCGGTAATTCTCGTTATAAACAAGACCGATACCATAGCAAAGGAAGAGGTTCTTGCGGTAATAGACGCATACAGAAAAGAGTATGATTTTGCAGAAATTATTCCGGCCTCTGCGCTTAAAAAGGATAATGTTGATGATATTATCGCGAGCATATTCAAATACCTTCCTGACGGCCATGCATTTTATGATGAAGATACGGTAACAGACCAGCCGGTGAAGGCTATAGCTGCGGAAATGATAAGGGAAAAGGCTCTTAAAAACTTAAGCGATGAAATCCCTCACGGTATTGCTGTCTCAGTGGATGCCATGAAGTGGAGAAAGGGCAATACCATCTGCGATATTGATGCAACCATTGTGTGTGAAAGGGATTCCCATAAGGGGATTATCATCGGAAAACAGGGACAGATGCTTAAAAAAATCGGTTCTGCAGCCCGGTATGAGATAGAGAGACTTATTGACTGTCATGTAAACCTTAAACTCTGGGTTAAGGTGAAAAAAGACTGGAGAGATTCCGACTTTCTGATAAAGAATTTCGGATACGATAAGAAAGAACTTTAAAGTGGAAGATTTGATTTTGGTGACGGGGATGGTTATAAATACCATCACCGTTGGAGAATATGATAAAAGGCTCACCATCCTTACAAAGGAAAAGGGCAGAATTCAGGCTTTTGCCAGAGGAGCAAAAAGGCAGGGCAGCTTATTTTCAGCGGTTTCAAATCCTTTTGTGTTTGGCAGATTCTATTTGAGAAACGGGAAAAATGCATATAATCTGGCAAAGAGTGAAGTGACGGATTATTTTGAAGAAATGTCATCGGATCTTGATAAGGTATACTACGGTTCTTATTTTTTGGAACTTGCCGATTATTACGGTGTGGAAAACCAGGAGGCGACCGAGCAGCTTAATCTCATATATATGTCTCTTAAAGCACTTTTGAGCGGAAATTACAAGCCTGAGCTTGTGAGGGTGATATATGAGTTAAAGACTCTTGTTATAAACGGAGAGTATCCGCAGGTATTCAAATGCAATATCTGTGGCACGGATGAAAATATAAAATATTTTTCATCAGCAAAATCCGGCTGTATATGTGAAAACTGTGGCCCTGTAGCCGGAAGCATTACTCTGGCGGAATCGTCGCTTTATACCATGCAGTTTATTATATCATCCCCGATAAGAGAACTTTTTTCTTTTAAGGTGACAGACAGCGTACTTATGAACCTTGAACAGATTATGAAGGATTATTTTAAATTCTATGTTGACAGGAAATTTCGCTCTCTGGAATTTTTATGACTTGAAAAGATTATGCAATAATATTATAATTGCAATGTTGTAATTTTTTATGTGGAGGCGTAAGATGAAACGCAGAATCAGTATTTTACTCGTGGCTGTTATGGCGATTGGACTTTTGGGCGGATGCAAAGACAAGTTTAGTCCCAATGAAAATGCCGTGTATATAAAGAAAGACGGAAGTGTTATAGCTTATACTGTAGAAGATTTTTCGGAGGATTATTATGATCAGGCCGAGCTTACTTCATATATAGATGAAGAGATAGAGGCTTTTGAGGCCGAAGAGGAAGGCTCTGTTAAACTTACAAGTTTTAATGTGGATGAAAACGGAGTTGCTCATATGGTAATGAAGTATGACAGCTGTGAGACTTATTCTGCATTTAATAATGTTACACTGTTTTCGGGAAGTGTAGCTGAGGCTGTTGCGGCCGGATACCTTTTTGATGATGATTTTTATACAATTGACGGCGGAGAAAGTGCAGATGCATCATCGGCGAGTGGAGATGTGTCTTCCGACGCGGTTAAGAGTCTGCTCGAATCAAAATGTGTGATTACGGATGAGGCTCTTTTAGTGAAGATAAATGGCGGGATTACGCATGTTTCAGCCACCGGCGGAAAGATACTATCCGAAGATCAGGCAAGAAGTACTGATTGGGGCGGATTAACATATATTATTTATTAAGGAGAATATGACGATGGAAAAAACAATGGACAAAATTGTTGCGCTTGCCAAGGCCAGAGGATTTGTATATCCGGGTTCTGAGATATACGGCGGACTTGCAAATACATGGGATTACGGAAATCTGGGTGTTGAACTTAAAAACAATGTAAAGAGAGCCTGGCATAAGAAATTTATTCAGGAAAACCCTTACAATGT
>CAJOOT010000103.1 GCA_905236215.1 uncultured Eubacterium sp. | reverse complement strand
CCGCTTTTAAACAGCTGCATATCCTGTTCCCCGTAAATGTTTAGGGCAACATTCTCGCCGATACGTTCAGCATGTGCCATCTTGCCGAAAATACGGCCATCAGGACTGGTGATTCCTTCTATAGAGGCGTACGATCCATTTACATTCCACTCCTCATCAAAACCTGCCTCTCCGGTTGCCGGATTAACATACTGAGTAGCCACCTGTCCGTTATCGAAGAGCTTTTTAAGCCACTCATCCGATGCAACAAATCTGCCTTCTCCATGTGACGCAGGGTCGGTATAGACAGCTCCGTTTTGAGCATTCATGAGCCACGGCGAAAGATTGGATATTACCCTTGTATATACCATCTTGGAGATATGTCTTCCGATGGTATTGTAGGTAAGTGTGGGTGAATCGCCCTTCTGATCCGTAACCTTTCCGTAAGGAAGGAGACCCAGTTTTATAAGAGCCTGGAAGCCGTTACATATACCCAAAATAAGCCCGTCTCTGTTTTCGATGAAGTTATCGAGTGCTTCTTTTAGTTTTTCGTTTCTGAATACGTTGGCAAAAAACTTGGCCGAGCCTTCAGGCTCATCGCCGGCCGAAAAACCTCCGGGAAACATGATCATCTGTGCATTATCTATTTCGGTCCTAAACACATCCACCGAGTCGAGAATATCACTCTCCGTAAGGTTTTTGAACACTTTTATGACAGGCTCTGCCCCTGCAAGATCAAAAGCTCTTGCACTGTCATATTCGCAGTTCGTGCCCGGAAATACGGGAATAAACACACGCGGTTTTGCTACTTTATTCCGGCACACATGGATATTTGACGCCTGATAGGGAACACGGATACCCGTATATTCGGCACCTGCACCCACCTTACCGGAATTGGCGGATTTGGTCGGAAATACATCCTCAAGAGGCTTTTTATAAGCTTCAAGTGCTTCATCCATGGTTATCTTAATATCACCATATGTAAATGCAGCGTCATCTGTTACCTTTCCGACTATTACAAAATTGCCCTCAAGCTTATCTTCAAAGCCGGCTTTTATTTCTGCAAGAATGCAGCCGTAACCCGGAGCAAAAAGGGCTTCCTTGAGAATTTTGGTATCAAGCTCTGCTCCCAGGCCATTGCCGAAGGCCATCTTGGATACTGCCGGAGCAATGCCGTGTGCTCCAAGAGCATATGCAGAAACAATGATGCCGCTTTCGATATAACCGTGAACAAGATCAAATCCTGCTTTTGCCGAGGGATAATCCGGAAGTCCATACTTGTCCTTTTCAATGCCAAAAATAACCAGGCTGTTTCCGGAGGTCTTCAATTCAGGGCTTATAAGTGCATGAGCAGATGCAGTCTCCACGGCAAACGAAATAAGCGTAGGCGGTACGTTGAGTTCTCCCTCTTCCGTTTCAAAGGAACCCGACATAGAATCCTTTCCACCTATTGAGGGAAGCCCAAATCCGAGCTGAGCATCAAGAGATCCCAAAAGAGCGCAGAAAGGATCACTCCAGCGACTTGGATCTTCATTCATACGCTTGAAATATTCCTGAAAACTGAACCTGATTTTGGAATAATCTCCTCCTGCAGCAACAAGTTTGGCAACAGAGTCAACCACAGCATAAACAGCTCCATGATAAGGACTCAGGCTGGAAAGATAGGGGTCAAAGCCATAGGACATCATAATAGCCGTATCTGTCTTTCCAATGGGAACGGGAAGCATACCGGCCATAACCTGAGTATTTGTAAGCTGATTCTTTCCACCGTAGGGCATAAACACAGAACCTGCACCAATAGATGAATCAAATCGTTCTACAAGACCCTTTTGTGAGCACTCATTAAGATCCGACAAAGTATCAATCCACTGTTTTTTTACATCCGAAACAACCGGGCCTTCAAAATATTCAGCTCCTTTATCAGGTGGCGTAACACGTATATCTGTCTCCTGATGAGCCCCGTTTGTATCGAGGAATGCACGCGAGATATCCACAATGGTCTTTCCCCTCCAATGCATTACCAGGCGTTTTTCTTCAGTAACCACAGCCGTCCTGACAGCTTCAAGGTTTTCTTCCGATGCGTATTTAAGAAACTTGTCCTCATCCTCTTTTGAAACCACAACAGCCATTCGCTCCTGAGATTCTGAAATGGCAAGCTCAGTGCCGTCAAGACCGGCGTATTTTCTGGGAACAGAATCAAGGTCGATATCAAGACCTTCAGCAAGCTCCCCTATGGCTACCGAAACTCCGCCGGCGCCAAAATCATTGCAGACTTTAATAAGAGATGTAACCTCAGGTCTTCTGAACATCCTCTGTATTTTTCTTTCGGTAGGAGCATTTCCCTTCTGCACCTCCGCACCGCATTCCGTAAGAGATCCTCCCGTATGGGCTTTAGAAGCTCCTGTTGCTCCGCCTATACCGTCACGTCCGGTACGTCCACCCAAAAGGATGATAACATCTCCCGGCTCGGCATGCTCGCGCCTTACATCGGAACGTCTTGCCGCTCCAACAACGGCACCAACTTCCATACGTTTGGCCGCATAATTCGGATGATATATCTCATTTACAAAGCCGGTTGCAAGGCCAATCTGATTGCCGTATGAGCTGTATCCGTGTGCCGCATCACGAACAATCTTCTTTTGGGGAAGCTTTCCTTTGAGAGTCTCGGACAGAGGTCTGGTAGGATCTGCAGCACCCGTCACACGCATTGCCATTGACACATATGAACGCCCGGAGAGCGGATCCCTGATACAACCGCCCAGGCAGGTGGCAGCACCACCAAACGGCTCAATTTCCGTTGGATGATTATGTGTTTCATTCTTAAATGAAACAAGCCACTCTTCTTCCTTTCCATCTATCACGACAGGCGCAACAATACTGCAGGCATTGATCTCATCTGAAGGCTCAAGATCGTCAAGTTTTCCTTCCTTTTTGAGTTTCTTTGCGCCTATGGTGCCAAGATCCATAAGACTTAGAGGCTTGTCTTTTCTATCAGAAAAAAGCTCGTGATGAAGGTTTACATAATTTTCGTATGACTGACGCAGCATATCGCTGTAACGTCCGTCGTCAAATGAAATATTCTTAAGTTCTGTAGAAAACGTGGTATGTCTGCAGTGATCGGACCAGTATGTATCCAGCACCCTGATTTCAGTGATTGAAGGAGCTCTGTTTTCTTCAGACTTAAAATACTCTCTGATAAATACAAAATCCTTGTATGTCATTGCAAGGTTTAAGGAATCATATAGCTTATTGAACTCTTCATCAGAGCAGGAATTAAAGTTATCAAGAACAGCCACATCATCAGGCTCATCATAGACAACATTTAATGTCTCCGGCTTTTCAAAGGTGCATTCACGTGAATCTACAGGATTTATGCAAAGGGTTTTGATTTTCTCAAACTCTTCGTCTGTGATATCGCCCTCCACAATATAGACAGTGGCGCACGAAACTATAGGATCTTCTTTGGGTGATAAAAGTTTGATACATTGAACCGCAGAATCCGCGCGCTGATCAAACTGTCCCGGAAGGGATTCAACACCAAAAAAACGATTTCCCTTTGAATCAAAGGTCTCTTCGTATATAACATCTACAGGCGGCTCGGAAAATACAGTCCTCAAAGCTCTGTCGTAAGTATCATCCGATATATTCTCTACATCATATCGGGTAAGGATGCGGATAGAATCAACCCCCGATATACCCAAAAAACCATGTATATCATCCAGGAACCCTCTGCCTGAAGCGGCAAACTCGGGCTTTTTTTCAGCATATACTCTTCTTACAACAGAATTAAAAGATGCGGACATTCTGATACCTCCGAAAAATCATTAAATCACATAAAATCAGATTATAATAACGCTTTATGTATTCTATCATACTTCACTTATCATTGCCTGTTTTTTCCAAAATTCTTCCATCAACATTCCAAGCTTTTTTGCATTACCTACATTTACATTTTTCCATTCCGCCGGAAAAAGCGCCCTGTAGTCTTGTTTCAGGAATCTGTCATCCAAAAGAAGTATCACTCCTTTATCATCTTTTGTCCTTACAACTCTTCCGGCCGCCTGTAATACTTTGCTCATCCCGGGATACTTATAGGCAAAATCAAACCCGTCCTCTCCCCTGCTGTCATAAAACTCCTTTAAGATGTTCTGTCTGGTATTTACCATCGGTAATCCGGTTCCGTAAATTGCAACACCGATAAGCCTGTCATTGGTAAGGTCTATCCCTTCGGAAAATGCTCCGCCCGATACACAAAGTGCAAGGAAACTGTGCTTATTTCCGGTATTTTCAAAACACCTCAAAAACTCCTGTTTTTCCGATTCTGTCATATCCTGATGCTGTCGGGCAATAATCGTGTTTTTGGGTAAGTCAGTCTCTAACACGTCCCCAACCTCTTCAAGTAATCTGTACGAAGGGAAAAAAGCAATATAGTTACCCTGTTTGGCTTCGACCATATTCCTTATATATCCAGCGACCTTTTGATACTGATTCGTGCCTCTCCGGTTGTATCTGCTGGTAACATCATTGGCTATTCCAATAAAAGTCTGTTCCGGTTTAAATGAAGTCCTGGCATAAACTGTGTAATCGTCATCACGTTCGCTAAGCACCTTCCTGTAATAACGGATAGGAAGCAATGTCGCGGAAAATAATATTGATGACAAGGCTCTGTCAAAACATTCCTTAAGATTATGAGCTGGATTTATGCAAAACAATGTAAGAGAAGCATCATATCCCTTATCTTTTTCAAGAACCGTCATGTAGTTCTGATCCACAAGCGAATCTATCACAAGAAATCTGTTGATTTCAAAAAACAGATTCATAATTTCATCTCTTTTTTTAAATGACGGATTATCTTCCAGTACATCATTAAGTCTCGATAATATGTCCATCAGATTAAATGTCATATCTTCCGCCGAATCGATAAGGCAATATTTTTCATCTTCCTCAAGATTATCATGCATAAGCTCAAGGAATTTTTTGTTGCAAGTTTCCAGAGCATTTATACATTTAACTGATACACCCTTAACTCCTTTTAAGATTTTTTTCGCATTCAGAAAATCTTTCTTTTTGATTGTGGCACTGTACATCTGCCTCGCTCTGTCCGGAAGATTGTGTGCCTCGTCACAAAGGAAGATATAATCGCCATGCTGCCCGGAGCTAAAGAAAACCGAAAGTGCCGCAAAGGGATCAAACGCATAGTTGATATCACATATAATAATATCCGCCCATCTTGACATGTCCATCGAAAGATAATATGGGCAGACCT
>CAJOOT010000102.1 GCA_905236215.1 uncultured Eubacterium sp. | reverse complement strand
GGTTGTCAATCTTACGATAATAAGAGACGGAAAGACCAAAGAATATTCCGTGGAAAGAGCGAGTGTCGATATAGAGACCGTTGAATACCAGATGCTTGACGATGATATCGCATACCTTCAGATATTGAGTTTTTCCGCCAATACGGATGAGCAGTTTCATGAGGCTCTTGAGAGCCTTGAGGCTGATGGTATGAAAAAGCTTATTATAGATATCAGATCCAACGGAGGAGGGGTCATTGAGGCCTGCTCAGCCATGCTTGATGAGATTCTTCCGGAAGGACTTACTCTTTATACCGAGGACAAACAGGGAAAACGTATAGATTATACTTCGGATGAGGAAAACCAGCTTGATATACCGATTGCTTTGCTGGTGGATGAAAACAGCGCCAGTGCATCGGAAATATTTGCTGCAGCCATAAAGGACTATGAATGGGGCACCATCATCGGTACCACCACATACGGAAAGGGAGTGTATCAGTCAATACTCTCCTTAAAGGACGGCTCGGCCGTAAAGATTACCACCGGAAAGTTTTATTCTCCCAAGGGAAATAATTTCAATGAGGTTGGTATAGAACCGGACATTGAGATTGAGTATGAAAATACTGCAGGTGAAGATGCCGATTATTCAATGGATACAGATAATCAGCTGCAGAAGGCCATAGAAATTCTGCAGAGTGATGATAATTGAGTTGACATAATGTCAACAGATCAGACTACCGTTTATGAAAGAAGGTGAAGTTATGGTAGAGTACGATCCCTACAGGTATGAACTCGAGTCATACCGCAAGACCATGACGGAAGTGAGGGATTCACTTTAACTTAGCAGTTAAAGCGAAGAGAAAAGAAGAATTGGAGAGGCTGATGGAGGAGCCTACATTTTGGGACGATCCGGAAGATGCCACTCGAAAGAACGCGGAGCTCAAGTCCATACAGGACGATATGGAGGCTGCCGATGCCCTTGAAAAGCGTTACGAAGACATAGAGACACTTATTATGATGGGAGATGAGGAAGGAGATACCGATCTTATCCCCGAGGTAAAAGAAGAGCTTGAAAAGCTTTCTTCCGATATTGAATCTATCAGGATGAAAACCCTGCTTTCTGGTGAATATGATGAGTGTGACGCCATCGTTACATTACAGGCAGGCTCGGGAGGTACCGAGGCGTGTGACTGGACATCAATGCTGTTCAGGATGTACAGCAGATTTGCGGACTCCCACGGATTTGCGCAGGATGTGCTGGATTCGCTGGACGGGGATGAGGCAGGTCTTAAGTCTGTCACATTTGAAGTACATGGAAAGAATGCGTACGGTTTCCTCAAGTCTGAAAAAGGCGTGCACAGACTGGTCAGACTGTCGCCCTTTAATGCCAAGAACAAGCGACAGACGTCATTTGCCAGCTGTATGGTCATGCCTATCATCGAAGATGATGCAGATATAGAAATTAATGACGATGATCTGCGCATAGATACATATCGTTCCAGCGGTGCCGGCGGACAGCATATCAACAAGACGTCTTCTGCCATCCGTATCACGCATATACCTACGGGTATAGTGGTTCAGTGTCAGAATGAGAGATCGCAGCATATGAACAAAGACAAGGCTATGCAGGTTTTGAGATCCAGATTGAGAGCCCTTAAGGACGAGGAGAACTCCGCCAAACAGGATGAGATCAGAGGCGATGTCATGGACAACGCATTCGGAAGCCAGATACGTTCATATGTATTGCAGCCATACACTATGGTCAAAGATTTAAGGACGGGCGAAGAGACCGCCAATGCGCAAGGCGTTTTGGATGGTAAGCTTGACAATTTTATCAATGCATATTTGAAGTTTATCAATTGAGACCGGAAGGAGAGAATATTATGGTTAAGGTAGCTGTTATGGGTTACGGAACGATAGGTTCCGGAGTAGTGAAAGTATTGGAAACAAACTGCGACAGCATAACGGTCAAAGCCGGTGAGCCCATAGAGGTCAAGTATATACTGGATCTAAAGGATTTCCCCGGTGATCCCCATGAAAAGCTTTTTGTTAAGGATATTAATGCCATTCTGAACGACCCCGAGGTCAAGGTAGTAGTTGAGACGATGGGAGGCGTAGAGCCGGCGCATACTTTTGTAAAGAACTGTCTTGAGGCCGGCAAGCACGTTACCACATCCAACAAGGCTCTTGTGGCAAAGTGTGGTGCAGAACTTCTTTCAATCGCAAAGGAAAAGAACGTTAATTTCCTTTTCGAAGCTTCGGTAGGTGGCGGTATTCCAATCATACGTGCTCTTCAGACATCTCTTACTGCGGATGTGGTTGAGGAGATTACAGGTATTATGAACGGTACCACAAATTACATTCTCACCAAAATAGAGCAGGAAGGATCGGACTTTGCAGATGTCCTCAAAGAAGCTCAGGAGCTTGGTTATGCCGAGGCAAACCCCACAGATGACGTGGAAGGCTATGACGCATGTCGCAAGATAGCTATCCTTACTTCCCTTGTTTGCGGAAAGTATGTTGATTTTGAGGAAATCTACACAGAAGGTATCACCAAGGTTACTCCCGAGGATATGCAGTATGCCAAGGCTATGAAGCGCACGATTAAGCTTCTTGCCACAAGCCGCAAGGCTGCAGATACTTATTCTGCCATGGTAGCTCCTTTCATGTTGGAAAAAGAGCATCCGCTCTATAATGTGCACGGAGTATTTAATGCTGTATTCGTCCACGGTAATATGCTTGATGATGCCATGTTCTACGGAAGAGGAGCAGGTGCGCTTCCCACAGCCAGTGCTGTAGTTGCCGATGTGGTGGATATGGTTAGAAACAGTGACCACAATACAGGCACAATGTGGACGGATGAGAAGCTTGCCATGCCGGAGCTTGACGCAGTCAGGCATGCGTTCTTCGTTAGGGTTAAGGGAGATGAAAATGCGGATAAAGCAAAGCTTGAAGAGGCATTTGGCAAGGGCGTGATAGTTAAAGTGCCCGCTCTTTCGGGAGAATTCGGATATGTTACCGGTGAAATTTCCGAAAAGGAGTTTGCTGAAGCATATGAAAAGCTTGAGGGCGCAATATCCCGTTACAGACTCGCGTAGAAAGGTTTACATAAAATGTTAGTTGTTAAGAAATTCGGCGGAAGTTCCGTTGCCAACAAGGAACGTATCTACAACGTAGTAAAACGCTGTATAGAAGATTACGAAAAAGGAAATGATGTGGTAGTAGTATTGTCCGCTATGGGAGATACCACGGATGAGTTGCTTGAAAAGGCGGCGGATATCAGTGGAGATGCTCCCAAGAGAGAAATGGATATGCTTCTTGCTACAGGAGAGCAGATTTCGGTATCACTGGCGGCTATGGCATGCGATGCTTTGGGAGTTCCGGCGATATCGCTTAATGCATTTCAGGTGGCTATGCACACGACAAGTACCTATGGCAATGCACGTTTCAAACGCATTGATACCGAGCGCATTCGTCATGAACTTGATGCCAGAAAGATTGTCTTTGTGACGGGATTCCAGGGCATCAACAAATACGATGATGTTACCACTTTGGGAAGAGGCGGTTCGGATACCACGGCAGTGGCTATCGCAGCCAGTCTTCATGCGGATGCATGTGAGATTTACACGGATGTGGACGGTGTATATACAGCGGATCCCAGAGTGGTTTCCAAAGCCCGTAAATTAAAGGAGATTACCTACGACGAGATGCTTGAGATGGCCTCACTTGGAGCCAAGGTATTGCATAACAGGTCGGTGGAACTCGCAAAGAAATACGGTGTATCCCTTGTGGTGCTCTCAAGTCTTGAGAGAGCGGAAGGCACAGTCGTAAAGGAGGTAACGAAAGTGGAACAGATGCTGGTAAGTGGTGTAACAGCCGACAAGAATACTGCAAGAATCGCGATTATAGGCTTAAATGATGAGCCCGGTATCGCATTTAAAATATTTAATCTTCTAGCCAGAAAGGGTATCAATGTAGATATCATTCTCCAGTCTATAGGAAGGGACAACAAAAAGGATATCTCGTTTACCGTGGCGCAGACGGATCTTAAGGATACCTTGAAGATACTTGAGGAAAACAGCAATGTTATAAATGCTGAAAAAGTAGCTGCCGATGAGCATGTGGCTAAGGTATCGGTTATAGGTGCGGGTATGCAGACAAACGCCGGCGTGGCAGCAGGCATGTTTGAGGCCCTTTACAACGTCGGCGTTAATATTCGTATGATCTCTACCAGCGATATCCGCATCACTGTTCTTATCAATGAAGAGGATGCAGACAAGGCTGTAAGAGCAGTGCACGATAAATTTATTCCCGAAGATTGATTATATCCCGATATTTTTCAGGTTTCGTCCCGGGAGACTTG
>CAJOOT010000101.1 GCA_905236215.1 uncultured Eubacterium sp. | reverse complement strand
AGAGGCAACAAAACATTTCCTTAACAGACTTGAATACCAGATTCTGCAGGAGGGTCCTGAAAAGATAGCCGCTCTGTTTATAGAGTCAGTAACCGGAAGTAACGGCGTATACCTCTATCCGAAGGGATATCTTAAGGGTGTCCGTGAAATCACCAGAAAATTGCCGTAAGCGTCTGGGTGCTGGTAACTACCCTGACAGCAGCCGGCATTGAAAGCACTCCGAAAGTGCAGTTTGAAGCGGCGCGCACCTTGGGCGGAAACAACGCCTACCTGGTGCTCCACGTGGCTATACCTCATGCATTACCACAAATTTTTCTTGGTATAACCACTGCCAACGGCTACGCCTTCACTACACTTGTTATGGCTGAGATGATGGGACAGCCCGGAGGCCTCGGTTACTATATCAACGCTTCTAAAGTATGGAGTGCCTATTACAAGGTATTCGCAGCCATTATAGTTATGGCAATATTGTTTGGCATCATCACCAAGCTGATCGAGCTTGTCCGCGATCATGCTCTCAGATGGCAGAAAGGAGTGATCAGATGAGTTTACCGGTCAACGAAAATGAAATCATCCTGTCCGTTTCCGGTGTCCACCGGACATACTCGGATGAAGATGACAGCGTCGATGCTTTAGTTGACATAAATCTGGATATCAAAAGAGGCGAATTTATTTCTGTCATCGGAGCTTCCGGCTGTGGAAAGACCACGTTGCTGCGACTTATTGCCGGACTGGACACACCTCAACAGGGCGAGCTGAGGCTTAATGGGGAAAAGATCACCTCCGCTTCCCCGGAGCGCGGATATGTGTTTCAGCAGGGAGGGCTTTTCAACTGGCTGACCGTGGAACAGAACATAGCATCCGGACTAAAAGCACGACACGTTTTTAAACAAAATCGTAACAGAATACCACAATATATTGACATGGTTGGACTTAGCGGTTTTGAAAAGGCTTATCCGCATCAGATAAGCGGTGGAATGGCGCAACGCGTAGCTATAGCGCGAGCACTCATAAACGACCCAAAGGTTCTGCTTTTGGACGAACCAATGGGAGCTCTCGACAACTTCACCAGGGCAGATCTTCAGGACAAGATCCTCGAAATACGCGCCAATACCAACGCCACGATGATACTGGTCACTCACGATGTAGATGAAGCCCTGTATCTTTCGGACCGCGTAGTCATCATGACACCGCGTCCCGGGCGTATAAGCGAAATTATAGATATTAATATTCCGCATCCGAGAAATCGAAACGGTTATGAATTTACAGAGCTTAGAAAAAAGCTTCTTGAAAAATTCCATCTGGCAAGTGAACAACCCGAGCCGGATTATGTGATATAGCAATTTTTTTATAAAAGAGGAGAAAAAACATGAAAAAAAGATTATTATCGGCAATACTTGCAGGCGCAGTTCTTGCTCTGGCCATAGCAGGCTGCGGCAACTCAGCTGATTCATCAAACAATACTTCATCTGCTTCCGGAGAAGCCTCGGCCGAAACATCCGACACATCTGATTCCGACGAATATAAATTCGGAAGGATTGATATTCCCGCCTTGGATGGATCCCTTTGCGGAGCACCGATCTACATTGCTTTTGAAAACGGTTACTTTGCAGAGGCCGGTATAGATGCAAATCTCACGGCCGCAGACTTTGAAACCAGAAAGATTGGTCTTAACAACGGAAACGTGCCCTTTGTAAACGGCGATTTTCAATTTTTTTCATCAATAGAACAGGGAATAAATGCCACAGTAGTAGGCGGAATGCATTTTGGCTGTATAAAACTGGTAGTAAGAAATGATTCGGATCTCACCAAGCCTGTAAAGGATCTTAAGATTGGCGTGGATGAAGTGGGCGGCACCACCTATCAGGTAGCCAGCGTATGGCTTGAAAATGGTGGAGTATCCGCCAAATCCGAAGACGGAGAAGCTACCTTTCTTCCCTATTCAGATGGAAACCTGGAGCTTCAGGCTCTCTATGACGGAGATATTGATGTAGCCGCCGTATGGGATCCCCTTGGAGATATTGCTGTTTCTTCAGGAAACGCCAAAATACTGGTAGATATTTCAAAAGATGAGCCTTTTGCAGGGAAGTTCTGTTGCTTTTACTACGCGTCGAAAAAAGTTCTAGAAGAAAACCCGGAACTTATAGAGGCTCTATACGGAGCAGTCCTTAAGGCACAAGAATGGATCAACGAGAATCCCGAGGATGCTCTCTCTATCATTGTAAAAGGCGGCTACTCGGAAGTTGAGGATGAAGAGCTGGCTAAACAGTTACTTGCCGATTATGATTATGTGACTGCAGATACTGTAAAAGATCACGATGTGAAGGCTGATGTAGAATACTTTGCACAACAGCTCAATAATATCGGATATCTGTCAACTGACGCAGCTGAATTTGCCAACAACGTATACTCAGATCTCACCGAATAAGGAAGTATATCTTTAATTATCATTATATTTTGGGGTTCAAAAGGCATTTCTTAGTTAAATCTCTCATCTCTCTTGACTGCCATATCTATTGTGGCATAAGCTACGCCTTTTGAGCCCCATTTTATCATTCTGCAGGGAAAAAGAGCTTAAGTGCATTGTAAAAATACGGAAAACTCTCATAGAATCTGTGTACTCTGTCCGGCCATACGCGATACATGAGATTTCCCTTTTCGAAGCCAAAGTCTCCCGTATCTGTGAAAAGATCGTCATATTCAAGGCAGGCTGCAATCTGCTTTTCTACCATAAAATTTGTATAATCCTCCGTTCCCACGCCGCAATATACCAAAAAATCATCAGACGAATAGCCCTTTTCTCTTATACCTTCCGCCAACTTTTCCGTAGTACCGTCCACATCGGCATCCAGACGAAAATCGGCTATCATGCTGTTCGGAATAAAGTATTTGAAGTATTCGGGATAATATCTGAGCATCTGCCAGGTAGCACAGCCTCCCATTGAGAATCCTCCAAAGCATCTGTGGTCACGGGATGCGATTAGATCTTCTTCGCTGGTGGAATTTGCATATGTGCTGTATGTACTCTCTACAAGTGGCATCAGATGATTTACGATCGAATCTATAAGTTCGCCGATAACAATATTTGCAAGATCAACATCAGCTGACTCTTCAAGTCCGGGTGCCACTACAATAACAGGCTTGATATCACCATTCTGGATCATTGAATCAAGAACCACCTTCATGCCGCCGGCAAGGCTCTCGTTGCCAAGGAACGTGTACTGCGATCCACCCATGCCATGCATCAGATACAGCACGTCATACTTTTTATCTTCGGTATAGCCATAAGGGAGATATACGACAGCTGTGCTGTAAAGCGGGTCACCACTGATAGTGGTAAGCTCTCTTTCATAATCAAGCTCCACAAGAGTACCCTGCTCAGTAGCACTATTTGTCATATCATCAGGAATATAATCATCCGGAAGCGCTTCCATACCTACAGCGTCCTCGTTTGAAGCATTTACTTCCCCCATGTTTTCTTCAGATTCACTTTCATCATATCCGGGGATGTCATAAAGGATATCATCATCTGCAGATGTGGTGGTAACCCCCACAGAATCACTTACAGCTTCGGATGCACTTTCGTTTGATTTTGTCGTATCAGATGTATCGGCACTGTCACCACAGCCTGCTATTGAGCCTGTAATCAACGCCATTCCAAGCATCACGCAAAGAAGCCTTTGAAATCTTTTTTTCATACTTAATACCTCCCTATAATCGTGTTTTTTATATTCCCATAAGAACAATTTCCGCCGGTCCCCACTGTCCACCGTTGGATCTCAAATAAAACCTATAGCTGTCATCCATTTCCGTTATCATACGGGCAATTTTCCATATGTCTTCATTATTATGATATACACATATCATCAGCTTGGGATGTTCCTCTGCAATATGCCTCCGACATCCTTTCAAGGCACTTTGTTCTGCTCCTTCTATGTCCATTTTAATAAGCGTCACCTTATCCGGAACTTCGTCGTCCACAGTAGTGACTTCCACTTCAATCTTTTCTTTTTTGTCGTAAACAGTATCCTTATCACATATGGAATTGCCGGAACTTACTTCTGCATCAATCTGCATGCTGATCTGTCCTTT
>CAJOOT010000100.1 GCA_905236215.1 uncultured Eubacterium sp. | reverse complement strand
GTCCTTTGCATATGCGACAGAATTTGACTGTGTGTATTTGAGTGTAATAAGTGCGATCATAAGATCTCTTTTTGCTTCATCCGGCATATTTTTGTTTTTTGTAACAATGTTGGAAAGAAGCTCTTCATTTATATCAAGAGCATTTCTTCCCTGCTCAAAGGTAATGCCGAATACCTGCTTATGCTCTATTGGCTGCGGTACGTAAGAAGGATCTATCTGTATGATGTTGTAGTTTCCTTTTTTCTTCTGCCTGAGAATTTCAAGAGCCTTTTCTTCATAACCCGGTGCAATGACACCATCAGATACCTCACGCTTGATAATGCAGGCTGTAGACTCGTCACAGACATCTGAAAGAGCTATAAAATCCCCGAAAGAACTCATTCTGTCTGCACCACGCGCTCTGGCATATGCAGATGCCAGAGGGGAAAGCTCTCCGAGATCATCTACCCAGTAAATCTTTGCGAGAGTATCCGAAAGAGGTACTCCAACTGCTGCACCTGCCGGGGAAACATGCTTAAAACTGGTAGCTGCGGGAAGTCCTGTGGCTTTTTTCAGTTCGGAAACAAGCTGCCAGCCGTTGAAAGCATCAAGAAAATTAATGTATCCCGGTTTTCCGTTTAAAACCTGCACGGGAAGGTCTGAACCATCCTCCATGAAAATACGGGAAGGTTTCTGATTGGGATTGCAGCCGTATTTTAACTCTAATTCGTTCATGAGAATCTCCTTTCGGACGTGTTATAAAAGACCATTATGAATTCTTGTTGATAATTCTGGTCTCGTATGTACCTGTAGCTATGTTGATAAATCTGGTAAACAGGGAAACTTTGTTATCTGAATCCAACGCTTTCCAAATCTGATTCGTAAATGCATCGATATCATCACCTATCTCAACCGGTTCCGGCTCTCCCTCAAATGAAGGAAGTGGGTTTCCGTCATGCATATATGTATGGATGAAATGACCTATTCCGGCTACGGGTGATTCATATGAAAACGTGAAACGATCACATGATGTGCTGTCAAAAGCAGAGCTCTTCAAAATGGAGAGCGCATATGAATAATGGCCTGAGCCGGCATGCATTATACCACTGATGCGAGGTGTATAATTGGGAGCATCCGGCTCGAATTTACGGCTTCTTAAAGACTGTTCAAATGTAAGTCCTTTTTCCAAACCGTCAAATACGGTATCCGTCTGATCCCCGTTTGTTACGATGGTGTCATTTCCACGTACTCTGACAGGCGAATAGATGATAAGACTGGGGTCTTCCATCTTTGATTCATCAAAAGCCTGTGTTTTAATACCTTCACCGTCTTTGACAAATACTCTGTTTCTGCTGTTGGTGCTGCGTCCCATGATAAAGTACCCGGTGACCGCGAAATTTCCATCCGAAGATCTTCCTATGATGATCCCCCGACCCGGATATGAATTACCCTCCAGCGCCTGATCAATAGTCTTTAAAGTCATTTTGAATCCATCCTTTCCGCGGTCTGACCGCTGTTAATATTTTACCGTGAAAACACTTCTCATACAAGATAAGACTTGAAATACTATCGCTTCATTGCTCTTATTGAAAATACCACCAACATCGGAAACAGTTCCAACCTGCCTGCAAGCATATCAAACATCATTACGAATTTGCTTAAAATGCTAAATTCCGAATAATTGCAGATGGGACCGACGGCAGAAAGTCCGGGTCCGACATTGTTAATTGTGGCCGCAACCGCCGTGAAATTTGTGGTCATGCTATATCCGTTAAGCGATATAATAACAGTTGAAAACGCAAAAATAACGGCGTATAGGATAAAAAACACTCCTACAACCCGTCTGGCTTCTGAATCCACCACCTTACCATCAAGTCTGACGGAACTTACCGCTCTGGGATGGATGAACTTCTTTACCTCGCACCTGATAATCTTAAATCCTATAAGAATACGCGAAACTTTCATTCCTCCGCCCGTAGACGAAGCGCAGGCTCCTACAAGCATGAGTATAACCAGCAATGTCTTTGAAAACGACGGCCAAAGATCAAAATTTGCAGTGGAAAATCCCGTTGTGGTGATGATAGACGAAACTTGAAAAAAGGACTCCCTTAGCGCAACTGCAAAGTTTTCAAAATACGACATTATGTTAACCGCTATCATAATAGTGAATGAAGCTATGATTAAAAGATAGGCTCTTACCTCTTCGGATTTGAACACTTGCCTGAGTCTGCCTGTGTATATCAGGAAATACGTGTTAAAATTGATTCCGAACAGCACCATAAATATACCTATGGTGACCTGACATAGGGGACTGTAGGAAGCGCAGGAATCGTTTAAGACTCCAAAGCCTCCCGTACCTGCTGTGGCAAGGGAAATATTGAGCGAATCAAAAAACACCATTCCCTCAAGTCTCAGGATGATAACTTCGAGGATTGTCAAAATAAAATATATCTTGTAGAGAATAAGGGAACTCTCTCTTATCTTGGGAACCAGCTTATCCACCTGATATCCGGGTGATTCCATCTTCATCAGCTGCATGTTGCTGCCGCCTGTGGCCGGAATAAGTG
>CAJOOT010000099.1 GCA_905236215.1 uncultured Eubacterium sp. | reverse complement strand
TATGGGACAACATGGTGCAAATCTCGCATATTGTGCCGCGGGCTTTAATATACAGACACCATTGAAAGTATTGCTGCCCTGTCATTTGGTTGAGAGGGAATCATGCAAAATGTTAGGAGGTAAAAAATGAAACTGACCGGAAAGGAAAAGGCAGCTTACGGCCTTGGAGCTGTCGGAAAAGACATGGTTTACATGCTCTCCGCAAGTTATATTCTGTATTATTATCAGGATTTGCTGGGAGTTAAGGGAACAATAATGGGAGCCATCATGATGGCTGCGCGTGTTTTTGACGCATTCAACGATCCCATAATGGGAGTGATCGTTGCAAAGACCAGGACAAGATGGGGTAAATTCCGTCCGTGGCTATTGATCGGAGCCATCACAAATGCCTTTATTCTTTACCTTGTATTTACCTGTCCGCCGGATTTGAGCGGCGGAGGGCTTGTGGCCTATACTGCTATATTTTATGTGCTCTGGGGTGTGACATACACCATGATGGACATCCCGTATTGGTCAATGATACCGGCGTTTACAGAAGGCGGCAAGGAAAGAGAAGGTCTTACAGCCATGGCTCGTTCCTGTGCAGGCGTAGGATCTGCCCTTATTACCGTGATTACAATGATGGTTGTGCCCGCACTCGGTGGAATGGTTCACTCCGAGCAAAATTCCCAGATTGCAGAGCTTTCAGCAAAAATAAAGGAACTTACAGCTGCCGGTGCTGCGCAGAGTGATATTGATGCTGTAAATGCACAGATAACTGCACTCTCAAAGCCCATAGAAATCAGTGGTTTTTCAATATTTGCCCTTATTGTGGCCATATTATTTGTCGTATTCATCGCAATAACCTGTATTACAATTAAAGAAAAATCCAGTGTCGGCATGGATTCGCCGTCTGTCGGCCAAATGTTTAAGGCACTTATAACAAATGACCAGGCAATGGCGATCGTGGTTACTATCGTGCTGTTTAATTTATCTTTGTACATTACGTCAAACCTTCTCATATACTTCTTTAAGTATGATATGGGCGGAGCCGACTGGAATACTGTTTACGTTCTGTTTAATACCTTCGGCGGAGGAATGCAGATCTTATCCATGATGCTGTTCTATCCGCTTGCAAGAAAGTTCCTCAGCGTTATGAAAGTCTGCTATATGAGCTTTATATTTGCAGTAGGCGGATATGCCATTCTTCTTATAATGATGATGACAGGAGTAAAAAGTCTTGTTCTGCTTTGCATCCCCGGATTTTTCGTGTTTGTGGCATTTGGACTTCTTACTGTCCTGACCACCGTTTTTCTTGCAAATACCGTCGACTATGGCGAGCTAAAGAATAACAGAAGAGACGAGTCGGTTATATTCTCCATGCAGACATTTGTTGTAAAGCTTGCCAGCGGTGTGGCCGTATTTATCACCGGTATTGCACTCGATATATTCCACATAAGCAACGATACAACCGATGTTGCAGTAACTGCCGCCGAGACCGCAGCCACCAATCTCACCGGTCTTAGATTGACAATGACAGTACTTCCAATAATCGGTATGCTTGCCGCACTTTTCATTTTCTATAAAAAATATTTCCTCAATGAGGAAAAGATGGAAGAAATAAATGCCACTCTTGAGCAAAGAAGGGCAAATGTCACTACAGATACAACATCTGATGCAGGTAAATTATGATTTGGGTTGATAAAAATGATGCGCCGCTCTTTGTGCTAAAGACGGCGCATACTTCTTATTTAATGAAGGTGCTCCCCAACGGACAGATGGAGCATCTGTATTACGGAGATGGTTTCTCGACGGACAATTGCGACGGACTTGCGGAACAGCATGAATTCGTTCCGGGCAATACCTCGGTCTATTCGGACGAGTATGCCTCATTTTCCGCACAGGATATGCGTTACGAAATTTCCACCAGAGGAAAGGGGGACATGAGAACCCCCTTTGTGGAAGGCTGCTATGCTGACGGTACAAACACTTTGGATTTTGTGTATGACGGCTATGAGATCCTTAATAACAAACCAAATCCGGCAGGTCTGCCCTCTGCCCTTGAAGCTGACGAAACTCTCGCCGTAAAATATCGCGACAATAACGGCTCCCTTAAGCTTACCATATACTACTGCATATACTATTCTTCGGATGTTATATTGCGCGGTGCATATCTTGAAAATACCGGTGATGCAGACTTTGAACTGAGCAAACTTATGAGTATGCAGCTCGACCTGGATCCGGGTTATTATAATCTGCATACATTTAACGGTGCATGGGCAAGAGAAATGAGTCACAACATTACCCCGGTAACAAACGTCCGTATAGTAAATTCTTCAGTAGCCGGGAGCAGCTCAAATACTGCCAATACCTTTGTTATGCTTTCCGAACCGAATGCAACCGAAACATCCGGGCAATGCTTCGGATTTAACCTTATATACAGCGGCAATCACTATGAGTCGGTTGAAATGTCTCCCTTCGGAAAAATAAGATATTTGTCCGGAATAAATCCCGAGACCTTTTCCTGGAGGCTTGTTCCGGGTGAATGTTTTTGGGCACCGGAGGCATTCATGAGTTTTTCCGAGTGTGGATTCGGTGAACTTAGTTGTCGTATGCATGAATTTATCAACAATAACATATGCCGCGGAAAATGGGCAAAAAAAGCCCGTCCTGTACTTCTTAACAGTTGGGAAGCGGCATATTTCAATATTTCCGAATCCAAACTTCTTAAACTTGCAAAAGTGGCCAAGTCTGTTGGAATCGAACTTTTTGTCATGGATGACGGGTGGTTTGGCCACAGAAATGATGATACCTCTTCTTTAGGTGACTGGTATCCCAACGAAAAGAAGCTTCCCGGAGGTCTTGCCTCTATAGCTTCAAAGGTCAATGCTCTTGGATTGGATTTTGGAATCTGGGTCGAACCCGAAATGGTCAGCGAAGACAGTGATCTCTACCGCGAGCACCCCCACTGGGCGATGAAGATTCCCGGAAAGGCTCACTCAAAGGGTCGTAATCAACTCTTTTTAGACCTTGCCAATCCCAATGTTTGCAAATACATTACGGATAAAATGACCGAGGTTTTTTCGTCGGGAAACATTTCCTATGTAAAGTGGGACATGAACAGGAATTTCACGGATATTTATTCTCCTTATCTCGGACCGGAAAGACAAAAGGAAACTGCTCACAGATATATTATGGGACTCTATTCAATTCTTAAAAGTCTGACCGAACGTTTTCCCGACATACTCTTTGAAGGATGCGCATCCGGAGGAAACCGGTTTGATCCCGGTATGTTGTGCTATTTCCCCCAGATATGGGCCAGTGACAATACCGATGCAATTTGCAGAAGCAATATCCAGAACGGCTACAGTTATGGTTACCCTCAAAGTGTTATGTCGGCTCATGTATCCGATGTACCGAATCATCAGACATTAAGAAGAACTCCTTTGGAGACGAGATTTGCCGTCTCCTGTTTTGGTGTGCTGGGATACGAGTGCAACCTCGCGGATTTTTCCAAAGAAGAACTTGATGCCGTTCGCGATCAGATTAACACATACAAGCAAAGGCGAGAGCTTTTCCAGTACGGAAAATTTATCAGAGGAAGCAGAAATTCAATATCCGTTTCAACAGCCACCATGAATACAGTATCAAACGGATCAAATGCCTTGTTCAGTGCAACAGGAAACACCCTGGAATGGACCGTAATTTCCCATGACGGCTCAAAGGCTGCATCAATGCTCCTTCAGACCCTGGTTCAGCCGAACGTATCCAATGTAGTACACAGACCTTCAGGTTTTGATGACAACAAGGTTTACATAATGAGCGTACATAGATTCAATCACAATCTAAAAGAGTTCGGAGGACTTGTAAACTAC
>CAJOOT010000098.1 GCA_905236215.1 uncultured Eubacterium sp. | reverse complement strand
GCCCACATCCACCATATAAGCTTTGCCATTGTTGTCAAAATGAGTAAAATCGGTCATTTTACAATTTCCTTTTCCATTTTACAAATTCCACTTAAGTCTGTGGAGATCACCGCATTTTTTTAAGTTAGGAAAGCCGTTCTGCCTTAAGGCTTCATAGAGAACGATGGCTACGGAATTGCTTAAATTCAAGGATCTTTCATTATCGAGCATAGGTATACGAATACAATATTGCTCATTATCCACCAAGATCTCTTCGGGAATCCCGGCGTCTTCCGCACCGAACATGATAAAATCATCAAACCCGTATGAGACCTCATCGTAGCATTTGTGAGCCTTGGTGGAAGCAAACCATACTTTTGATCCGGGATGTTTTTTTTTGAAATCCCCGTAGTCGGCATATCGGGTAAGATCAAGCCTTTCCCAGTAATCCATGCCGGCTCTTTTTATTTTTTTTTCGCTCAATATGAACCCAAGCGGTTCTATCAGATGTAAAGAAGATCCCGTAGCTACGCATGTTCTTCCGATGTTTCCTGTGTTGGCCGGGATCTTCGGTTCGTGAAGTACTATGTTCATGGCGAATATTTTACCAAATCTTCAATCTTTCTGTCTATATTTTCGGGTTCCTTTACATCAAAAATCTGCAATGTTATACTCTATATGTTGCCTAAAAAGTAAGAAGTGTAGAGTTTATTCGCTCGCAGGGGAGATACATTATGGATCAGGAACAAAATCTTATCAGTATAGGAATTGACCGGCTTTTGGCTCCGTTCGAATTGAAAAAACTTACTCCGGATGTGGATACATCGGAAAAGATGGTTAGCACCAGAGAGGTATACAGACCGGGATTTCAGCTCACCGGATATTTTGATCACTTCATATACAATCGTATAATGATAATCGGCAAGGTGGAATATGAATACATTCAGCAGATGGGAGCGACTCGCAGACGCGAGATATTTGAAAAGATGTTCAGCTACGATATTCCCTGTATGATCTTTTGCAGAGGAAATGTTCCGGACGATGAGATCATTGCCATTGCTGAAAAGTCCAAGGTGCCCATATTCGGAACGGATGCACCCACCAGCCCGTTTATGGGGCGGATTATTGCGGAGCTTTCCGAAGTATTTGCGCAGAGCACCACACTTCATGGTGTTTTGGTGGATGTATACGGAGAGGGCGTTCTTATCATGGGGGAAAGCGGCATTGGAAAGAGTGAAGCCGCGTTGGAACTTATCAGACGCGGACACAGACTTGTGGCAGACGATGTAGTTGAGATCCGAAGAATATCGGACAAGGTATTGGTAGGACAAGCACCACCTATTACCCAGTATTTCCTTGAAGTGAGAGGTATAGGTATAATAGATGTCAAGACACTTTTCGGCGTCGAGTCCATTATGCCCAGACAGAATATTGATCTTATCATCAAGCTCGAGGAATGGAGCAAGGAGACAGAGTTTGACAGGTTGGGGTTGGATGATGAACATATGAACATCCTGGGGCTTGATGTTGTGTGTCAGTCGTTGCCTATCCGGCCGGGCAGAAACCTTGCCGTTATATGTGAGGTGGCTGCCATAAATCATCGCCAGAAGAAGATGGGATACAATGCTGCCAAGGAGCTGTATAAGAGAGTAGAGGATAACATGGCTCGAAAGGCTGCGGAAAAAGCAGCTAAGGAGGAAAAATAAAATGGAACGTAAAAATGCATGGGAAAGCTATACCAAAAAACAAAAGGATGAAGTCTTTGCTTTTGCTGAAGGCTACAAGGAATTTATCAGTAACAACAAGACAGAGCGTGAGTGTGCGGCTACATTTGAAAAACGCGCACTTGAGGCGGGCTTTGTGAGGATTGAAGATATTCTCAAAAAGAAAAAGAAGTTAAAGAGCGGAGACAAGGTTTTCTGCAGCAACATGGGCAAAGAGATAGCCATGTTTGTTATAGGAAAAGAGCCCATCGAAAACGGCATGAACATTCTGGGAGCGCATATAGATTCGCCCCGTCTTGACATCAAGCAGAATCCGCTTTATGAGAGCGAGGGACTGGCTCTTCTTGATACACATTATTACGGTGGTATCAAGAAATATCAATGGGTAACGTTGCCGCTGGCTCTCCACGGAGTTGTAGTTAAGAAGAATGGCGAAAAGGTTTACATAAATATTGGGGAAAAAGATGATGATCCTGTATTTGGTGTAACGGATATATTGATTCATCTCGCCGGCAAACAGATGGAAAAAAAGGCAGCTAAAGCCGTAGAGGGCGAAAAGCTTGACGTGCTTGTGGGAAGCATGCCTGAAAAAACTTCTGCCGGAGCTGAAAAAAACGAAAAGGATCCGGTGGTTAAAGCTTTGAAAAAGATACTGAAAAAGGAATACGGTATCGAAGAAGATGATTTTCTTTCCGCCGAGATTGAAGTGGTGCCGGCCGGGGCAGCCAGAGATTTCGGATTTGACAGAAGTCTCATCATGGGATACGGCCAGGATGACAGAAGCTGCGCCTATCCTTCGTTTGAGGCCATCCTTAAAGCAGGCACACCTAGGCGTACCGCGGTTTGCCTTCTCGTTGACAAGGAAGAGATTGGCTCGGTGGGAGCTACAGGTATGACCAGCCGTTTCTTTGAAAATATGACAGCAGAACTTATGAATGCAGCGGGACAATACAGCGAACTGGGGTTAAGGCGTGCATTGGCTGCTTCTTGCGTGCTTTCTTCGGATGTGAGCGCGGCCTTTGATCCGAATTATGCGGACTGTTTCGAAAAGAAAAATGCAGCCTTCCTCGGAAAGGGCATTGTATTTAACAAGTTTACCGGAAGTCGCGGCAAGTCCGGCTCAAATGATGCCAATGCAGAGTACATGGGCCATATTCGTGATATTTTGGACAAGAAAAAGATATTCTTCCAGACGGCGGAACTTGGCAAGGTAGATGAGGGTGGCGGCGGAACAATAGCTTATATCCTTGCGGAATACGGTATGAACGTTATAGATTCGGGTGTGGCAGTGCTCAATATGCACGCACCGTGGGAGATTACCAGCAAGGCTGATCTCTATGAAGCCCTGAAGTGCTATGAAGCATTTCTCGAATCCGCAGACCCTACTAAGCTGTACTAAAGATCTGTTACAGAATAACTTTACTTGAAAAGGAAACATAATGAGCTTTGCAGATGAATTAAAAAGAATAATGGATCCCACCGCAATAAGGACAGGCGAGCCTATGAGCAGGCATACCACATTTCGCATAGGAGGTCCGGCGGATTACTTTGTAGAGCCTTCTTCCGAAGAACTGATGGGGGTCATTGATTTATGCAGAAAGGAACATATTGCTCATATTTTTATCGGAAACGGCAGTAACCTTCTTGTGGGAGATTTGGGCATAAGGGGTGTGGTTATCTGCTTTGGAAGGCGGATGGGAGATACTTCCGTAGAGATAAAAGGCAACAGAGGCTTTATTACCGCCGGAGCAGGAGCTATGCTTTCATCAGTGGCATCTCTGGCAGCATCTAATGACCTTGCCGGTATGGAGTTTGCCTCCGGGATCCCGGGAACCGTAGGCGGCGGTATATTTATGAATGCCGGTGCATACGGCGGTGAATTGAAGGATATACTTGACAGCGTTACCGTGCTCACCCGCGCGGGGAAGACGGAAGTCTGGGATAAGTCAAGATATAATGGAGGTTATAGACAAAGCGCTGTATCAAAAGAAGGTGCAATAGCACTCAAGGCTGTGTTTAAGCTTCCGGTAGGAGATCCTGCAAAGATCAAAGAAAAGACCGAAGAGCTCAAAGAAAAACGCATTGCAAAGCAGCCTCTTGATATGCCTTCTGCCGGAAGCACATTTAAGCGCCCTAAAGGACAATTTGCGGGTAAGCTTATTCAGGATGCCGGTCTTAGAGGCTTTACCGTAGGTGGAGCTCAGGTTTCGGAAAAGCATTGCGGGTTCGTGGTAAATACCGGACATGCTACTGCCAGAGATGTGTTCGATCTTATAAAAGAAGTTACCGAGAAGGTCAGGGCAGATTCGGGTATCGTACTTGAGCCTGAAATCAGGATAATAGGGGAGTTCTAGAATATGGAAATGGTTATTATTACCGGTATGAGCGGTGCCGGCAAATCTACTGCGTTGAAGATGCTTGAGGATAACGGCTATCTTTGTGTGGACAATCTTCCGGTAGCGCTGCTGGAGGCTTTCTCTGAGCTTGCATTTTCAAGTACCGAGGGTCGTCAAAAGATAGCTTTGGGAATAGATTCCAGAAGCGGAAGAGATATTGAGAAGCTTCCCGGGATACTGGAAGATATGACGGAACGCGGCAGACCATACAAGATACTGTTCCTTGATGCGGATGATGAGGTTTTGGTGCGCAGATACAAGGAAACAAGACGCATGCATCCGCTCTCTCCCGACGGAAGAGTTGATGAGGGAATCGCAAAGGAGAGGGAACAGCTTAAAGAACTGCGTGTAAGAGCCAACTACATCATCAATACCACCAGGCTCCTTACCCGCGATCTTCTTGCTCAGCTTAGGACTATTTTTATCGATAAGCGCACATATTCGAATCTTAACATTACGATAGTATCATTCGGCTTCAAATACGGTATTCCCAAGGATTCCGATCTGGTATTTGATGTCAGGTTCCTTCCCAACCCGTACTATATCAAAGAACTCAAGAAGTACACGGGAGAGGATGGGCCTGTTCATGATTATGTAATGGGATTCAAAGAGGCAGGAATCTTTCTTGACAAGCTTGAGGATATGATGACGTTTCTTCTTCCGCATTATGTGGAGGAGGGCAAGAATCAGCTTATAATCTCCATAGGTTGTACCGGAGGAAAGCATCGCAGCGTTACATTGGCGATAGAGCTGTACGAGAGACTTAAAAAATTTGAAGACTACGGACTTAAACTTGAGCACGTTGATATAGACAAAGATGCCAAGAGAGGCAAGTGATATCAACAGGTCTTTATGCATCGGGGAGGTTTGAAGTTGTCTTTTTCCGCAGATGTAAAAGAAGAATTATGTAAACGAGAAACAAAGCGCAGGCATTGCCAGTTGGCTGAATTGTCTGCGCTTACGGCATTTTTGGGAGAGTCAGATGAAGAGGATATATTAAGGCTTGATACCGAAAATGTACATGTAGCCAAGCGTGCCTATCTACTTATCAAGCAGCTTTTTCATATTTCCGCAAAGATCGTTACAAGGGATATGATAAAGGGTGAACATACACGCAGCTACGAGGTGGTATTTCCCTCAGCCGATGACAGTATGCGCGCGCTAATGGCGGTCAATCTTTTAAAGGATGGAGTAAAGAATGTGGACATAAAGGGGATTTGTGATCCCTCGCTCATAAAAAATGATTGCTGCAGGCGTTCGTTTCTGGCAGGGGCGTTTGTCAGTGCAGGCTCCATGAGCGATCCCGAAAAATCCTATCATTTTGAGATTGTTTGTGATACAATAGACAAAGCTGCTCAGCTTAAGGAGATTCTTGGGTCTTTTTCGGTGGATGCTGGCATTACCGAAAGAAAGAATCGTTTTGTGGTATATGTCAAAGAAGCCAATGACATTGTAGATCTCCTAAATCTTATGGGAGCCCATATCTCACTTATGAATATGGAAAATGTCCGTATTCTGAAGGATATGAGAAACAGGGTGAACCGCAGGGTGAATTGTGAAACAGCGAATCTTACGAAAACTGTGGATGCAGCGGTGCGACAGACGGCAGATATTAAGCTGCTTGCCGAAACAGGAGTATTGAGTGGGCTTTCTCCCTCGCTTCGGGAGGCGGCAGCCCTTAGGCTCGAAAATCCGGAGGCATCACTGAAGGAGTTGGGTGCCATGTGCGATCCGCCGGTTTCAAGAGCCGGAATGAATCACAGGCTTGCCAGACTCTCAAAGATAGCTGAAGAACATGGCGCAGTCAGAGAGTAATGAAAAAGAAAATGGAGAGTGAAGATGATCAAGAAAGATGTCAAAGTCATTGTCCTTAAGGACGCTCAGGACAGGCCCATTGCAAACCTTGTACAAATTGCCAATGAATTCAAGAGTCGCATTTACTTTGAGTCGGATGGGCATTCGGTTAATGGCAAGAGCATCATGGGTATGATGACACTGGGGCTTTATCCCGGTGAGCCGGTCTCTGTCAGTGCGGACGGAGAAGACGAGGAACAGGCTATAGCCGCCATAGAGAGCTATCTTTCAGGTCAGCAGAGTCAGCCGTATTGACCGCTTTGATTCTTAGCGGTATAATCATATTTGGGACTAATATCCGTCGCATTTATTGCGAGCGGTTTTAGCAATATTTTTTATCCAGAAAGGAAGATGAACAATGAGCTACAAAGTAACAGCAGCAAACGAAGCAGTCACCTACGAACCGCCCGGACATTATGATGTCCGTTGCACAAACCTTCACAAGCCTGATGGCGTTGAGAATGGCGAGATTTCTCTCGGACTTTCCCATTTCCTTCCGGGTGGCGGCGCTGAGATGGCTCCGGCTCCGGTTGAAATGTTCTATTACATCGTATCCGGTGAGATGACCGTTACTACAGGTGAGGACGGAAAAGCTCATGTCCTTCATGCAGGAGATTCTATCCACATGGCAAAGGGCTGCGAGCGTGAGTCCAAGAATACAGGCATTGTTACAGCACAGATGCTCGTATGCCTGGTTACTAAGAAATAATCCACCGCGGTATTATTATTAGGATTCAGAAAACGGGAGACCGTCGCACCGTACGGTGCGGCGGTCTTTTAACTCAGTC
>CAJOOT010000097.1 GCA_905236215.1 uncultured Eubacterium sp. | reverse complement strand
GTCGCCATCATAATCTCCACGGAAATTTGCAGCATTATCCAAATCCCAGATATATTCTTCTGCCCAGCTGTACTGGCTCATAAACTCTCCCCTGTACTCTTTTATTGCTATAGGATTGCCCTTTAGAAATTCAAAGTAGTCGCACTCAACCCGATCCGCTACAAGCTTGTACTCATTACGATTATGATAAAATACATCTTCTAAGCCTGCTTTTTTTAAAGTCTTTTTTATATCAAATAACAGTGCGCTCATATATGATTCCCTGGACTTTTTCGAATCACTGCCCTCCCAAAGTATGCCGCTTACCTCCGCCCTGTTTGATGTTGCGTTACCCTTGGCCGTAAGATATGCTAAAAACTCTTTTGATTTGCTCCTTGAAAAATGAAGCGGCTTTCCGTCATACTCTATGCTGAATTCTCCAAAGCATTTTATAACCGGCTTGGTGGGATCTTTGACCTTTTCGGGTGTTATCTTAAGGTTATCGAGTTCTGCTTTTATGTCATTTGCATCCACCGGCTTTAACAGATACCCTCCAATGTGCAGTCTGTAAGCGTCAATGGCGTAGTCACTGTATGCGGTAGTCATAATGATATCTACATCCGGCGATATTTCCTTGATACACTTTGCTGCCTTAAGACCATTAAGCCCGGGCATCTCTACGTCCAGAAAAACCAGCGATATATCCTTTTCCTCTTTAAATATATCTACCGCTCTTTGCCCGTCTTCTGCGAGAAATATCGTGGATTCATGCGGCGCTATTGCCTTTTTTACTTCTTTTTCCATGCCGCTTCTCATGATCTTTTCATCATCTGCAATAAGTATTTTCATAGGTCACCCCTTTGCGGAATCCTGATGGTGATCAAGGTTCCTTTGCCCACTTCACTCTTAATATCAAGTGTGCCGTCGCACATCAATTCAAGTCTTTTTTTCGTATTGACCACACCTATATGCACACCTTCCTGGTGTTCCAAGATGCTTACATCAAAACCGACACCATCATCTTCTATCTGGATGGTATGCATATTATCTTTTTTGTATGACCTTAATATAATCTTGCCTTCAAGCGGGTTCTTTTTACGAAGACCATGTTTTAATGAATTTTCCACAAGCGTCTGTACACTGAATGCCGGCACCTTAAAATCCGAATCATTAATATCTATCTCATAGCTGATCTGATTTTCAAACCTGATTGACTCTACGCTCAGATAACATCTTACCGTCTCAAGTTCTTTCTTAAAGTCTATGCACTCCCTTACATCCAGGACATCCAGACTTCCCCGCAGATAGCCCGAGAGATTTTTTATCATTGTTTTTGCTTTTTCGGTATCTTCTTCCAAGCTGTAATAGATACTGGTCATGGCATTGTATATAAAATGCGGCTTAACCTGATTATGCAGCAGTCTTATTTTTTCATCCGATATCCATCTTTCCCTCTCACGTTCTCTATCTGCAATCTCGTTGGTATAATCCATCATATAGGCAACGAAGGTAAGTATCACAGACACGCAGGATGCCAGATTAACAAGTGAAATACCATAATGCATATATTGCAAAAAAAGCGTTATCATAGGGAAGATAAGCGATATAAACAGGGCGTATTTCTCAAGAATCTTAAGTTCCTTAAAGAAATTAAGAAGAAGTGCCATTATGAGAACAACCCCTATCATATATGTAAATGTGATAATACCGCTATATGGCAGTCTGAAATATCTGTTATGATTATCAAAATCATACAGGTACGGATTAATAACATTAGCCGTAACTGATATGATACCAACAATGGCTATGACATATTCTGTATTTCTCCAATTCTTTACAGATACATGGGTTCTATACTCTATGACTCTTCCAAAGTATGCTACGCCCGCAGCTATTAACAGATATCCCATTATAAACACCATAAAGTTGGATATCCTTACTATGTAAAATGCCGCCTCACCTTCCCTTCCTCTAAATCCTATGGCAAATACATCACTAATCAGCAACAGTGAGTCAGCTAAAACAAATCTGATAAGCCCCATTGCCTTCTTTTTGTTTATGTCTTTTGTTTGCCACAAGACTATGGCAACTATTATGCAAAAGAAAGCTCCCCAGCCTTCAATTGTCATCTGCACCACTCTAAGAAAGTCCATTATATTCCCCCCGAACTTAAAGTCTCACTTTTTAAGGGCAGAAATCTTTTTCCCGGTCAAACAGGCAATCATCATATTTTCCACCCCTAATATAGCATTATTTCTTTAAAAATGATATAGTTTATAAAAGTACAGGAAAACCTACTGTCTTTTAGACGGTGAGTGATCTTGAAAGATATGCAAGGGGGATCATTATGAAAGATTTTCTTAAGAAAAAAAGAGTCGGCAGCAGCACCGGTGCCATTCTCATGATCATCATAGGTCTTTTTCTGGTCATCTTTCCCGACAAGACAGCCATAACCGTAGCTCTCGTCATCGGTTGGATATTACTTATAGCAGGCGGCGTGGCTGCTGTCATCAGTCTAATGTCAAAACCTGTGACAGAACCGGATAACCCTGCAACAGTCTCTTCATCCTTTGGCGCTGCTCGCCTTACCGTCATCATATTTTCGCTTATAGTAGCATTTATCGGAATATGGATGATAGTTGCGCCCACATCTGTTATAGGTCTAATACCCGTTATTTTGGGCCTTATGCTCGTGGTTGACGCCATAAATAACTTCCGCCTGGCTGCAGAATGTCGCAGCTACAAAGATTCTTCGTGGTTTTTCCTGATTGTAATAGGGGTAGTGTCACTTATCTTCGGAATCATCTGCATTTTGGAAGGCTTCAGCGTGGTTGCCTTTGGTCTTCGCATCGTAGGTATCATCCTTATCATAGATGGGATAAGCGATATCTATATCCTCTACCGCACATCAAATGCTCAGAAGGCTTACAACATGAATCATTCCGAAGAAGTCACCATAGATGTTGAATACGAAGAAGTCATCGATTCAAAGAAGAACAGCTAATCTCAAAGGTTTCCGTAAGTGATTCTGCAGCCAGTTCATCCTGTCTGTCAATATATCCGGACATTTTGCGATTAGATCCTGTCTGAATGGCAATGAGTATTACTACTGCCACCAGATTAGTATTCCTAACACCCTGATAAGGCCGTACACCATAAGATGCACGGGATACGTAAGGTAGAAGAACCATGATGGCAGACTCTTACCTCGTTTTCCGTTATACATAGCCACCACAACCAGTCCGAACACTGCAAATGATTCCACCGGACTATAGAAGATAAGCGGTATCAGCAATGCAAAATACATCAAAATATATGATCCGGTAAACCACATTGCATATGCACACGCACATGCCACTACTCCTGAAGCGGCATAATCCGTCTTTAACAAATTGGCAATGATGGCAAAGATTGCAGCTACTATCGCACATCCAAAAAGTTTAACAAAAAAGACGGTCTGCGGTCCGGCAAAATCCTTGTCATCAGGTCTTATCTTCTCCATCACATACATAGCGGCAAAGCCAAGTAATAACGTAAAGAAGACATTCTGATAACCAAAGGATATCAGGCTTTCTCCACGAGCTGCCGTATAGGAAAAACAAAGATCAAAAGGCAACTCTGAAATCAGAGCAAACGCTGCCAATCTTCCGAAATATTTAATTCTGTCGTGGGTGTGGAAAAATCCCTCTGCAAGGAGAAATACATACAAAGGGAAAGAGAGTCTGCCTATAGCTCTTAATATCTCATCGACTCCCTGTATAACATCATATGCTGCCTCTCCCACTTGCACATTAGTGACCGATTCCAGCAAGACAGCCCCTATATGATCAATAAGCATTGTAACCAGCGCTACCCATTTAAGGGTAGTGCCGGTAATAACTTTTGGAATCATTTAATACTATTCTGCGTCTCCCGAAGCCATATTTTCGTTGTAATAATCCTGCGTAAGAAGGCCAACTGTCTGATCTTCATTGCCGGGCTCTATGAGCTCAACGCCAACTACAGTACCGTCTTCATCGACGAAGTTGGTCACGTACCAAAAACTTACATCTCCTGTATTGAGGTTTGTAACCTGCATGACCAGCCTGGCCTCATCACCGCTCTCTTCATCAGTAGCATACATATCTATGCTGCAGAGATAGTTCCCCAAACTTCCCGTATTCTCGTCAAGGTATGCAACAGAAAGGATTTTCTGCTCGGCCAGAAATGTCCATACAGACTCATCTGTGGGACATATATACTGACCACCTATAGTGTACTCTTCTGCCGGTACCACCGCCACATCTTTACCCTCAGCGTCCTTAAATGATGACACATCTCCGCTTTCTGTCGTCGAAGAGTCCGAAGCTGTTTCCGTCTTTGCACTGCCATCTGAGGATGTGCCGGAATTTCCCGATGAGCTTCCACATGCCGCCATGGACAAGCAAAGAGTTCCCGCCAATATTAATGAAAGTACTTTTCTTTTCATGATAGTTACACTCCTTTTCGATCTCTCTCTTAAGTTGAGAGGATTACCCATTCCCGAATAGATTACGCTTGTGAAAAATAAATGTCAAGCCTTTAAATGATTTACATAATTTTTAACTCAGTAGGAGGAATCCGCTTTGCTACGGGGTCAAAAAAACGGAAACCACTGCTTAGCGGTTTCCGTCTTATAAATCATGTTTCTGCTCCGTTATGCCGAATCCCTTTCGGAATACTTATGTGCATCCTCCAGGAGCATATCCTGCACCTTCAGGAGCCTGGTCTGGGTGCTTCGCTCATTCTCTGAGAGCTTCATGGAGATATAACGGATGTTCTCCTGCGCCTCGGGTATGATAACATGCTCAAGTGCATTAACTCGACGACGAGTCTTTTCAATCTCCACTGCCATAAGCTGGCAAGCCTTCTCTTTTTCGGCAAGCGCAAGCATGTCCGGAAGAATATCGGCCAGTGACTTGACGGCACTGTCCAAATCTGCAGAGGTAAAAGCAAAACCATATGCGTAAATATCGCCTTCATTGGCACTGCGCATCTTAACTTCTCCGAAGGATGGCACATTAACACTCATGATATTCTTCGTCTTGCAGTCGATGGAAACCTCCTGCTTGGGTGTCATGAGAGCCTCGTGCAAAATCTCTTCGGACATACCCGACTTGGCTACTACGAAATTCGTATTGGCCGCGCGGATGCCTGCCTCTACCTTTTTTCTGAGTTCCATATTCTCACGAACCATGTCCATGAACTGACGCATCAGCTCATCTCGCTTGTCCTTTAAGAGCTTATGTCCCTTGACGGCCGTACCGAGCTTTTTCTTTAGTCGGTTCAGCTCCATTCTGGTGGGGTTTATCTGGGTTGAAGCCAAATTAATGCCCCCTTTCTAAATCTTAGGTTAGCTTAAGCTATTGGTTGCTACTGCCTTTGTCAGAACCTGTTTTTCTTACCAAAAGCTTATTTGCCGTAGTACATCTCTATGTATTTCTCGTCTACACGCTTAAGCTCTGCCTTAGGCAGGATCGAAAGCAGCTTCCAGCCGATATCCATGGTCTCCTGAATAGAGCGATCGGCATCAAAGCCCTGGTTGATGTACTGAGCCTCAAACTCATCTGCAAACTTAGCATAGATAAGATCCGTCTCGGAAAGAGCTGCCTCACCAAGTATTACCATAAGTTCCTTAGCTTCTTTACCCTGTGCATAAGCTGCAAACAACTGGTTCATTACATTGGCATGATCCGCACGGGTCTTTCCTTCACCGATACCCTTATCCTTGAGTCGTGACAGTGACGGAAGCACGTCTATAGGCGGATTCATACCCTTACGATAAAGCTCACGTGAAAGGATAACCTGTCCCTCTGTGATATAACCTGTAAGGTCAGGGATCGGATGGGTCTTGTCATCCTCAGGCATGGTCAGGATCGGGATCATAGTTATAGATCCTTTCTTTCCTCTCTGACGGCCCGCTCTTTCATATATGGATGCAAGGTCAGTGTACATGTATCCGGGATAACCACGTCTGGAAGGAACTTCCTTTCGTGCTGCTGACACCTCTCGAAGAGCGTCTGCATAGTTTGTAATATCCGTAAGGATAACCAACACATGCATATCCTTGTCAAACGCGAGATACTCAGCTGCCGTCAGTGCCATACGAGGCGTGGAAATACGCTCTACCGCGGGATCATCAGCAAGGTTTACAAACATAACGGTACGGTCGATAGCGCCGGTCTCCGTAAATGACTCTACAAAGAAGTTTGCCTCCTCGAACGTAATACCCATGGCCGCAAATACAACGGCAAACTTTTCGTCCTTACCGAGTACCTTAGCCTGTCTTGCTATCTGTGCCGCAAGGTTAGCATGCGGAAGACCCGATGCCGAGAAGATCGGCAGCTTCTGGCCTCTAACCAGCGTATTCAGTCCATCGATGGCAGATACCCCCGTCTCAATAAACTCATTCGGGTAGTCACGGGCTGCCGGGTTCATCGGAAGACCGTTGATATCACGTCTGTCATCCGGAATAATCTCGGGACCATCATCTATGGCTCTTCCAAGTCCGTCAAACACTCGACCGAGCATATCCTCGGATACACCCAGCTCCATGGCACGGCCAAGGAACCTTACCTTACTGTTTGAAAGATTGATACCGGTGGAGCTCTCAAACAGCTGAACCAACGCGTCTGTACCGTCAATCTCAAGGACACGGCATCTTCTGGTCTGACCGTCTACCAGCTCTATCTCACCGATTTCATCATATGATACATCTTCTACGCCGCGTACCAGCATAAGCGGGCCGCTGACTTCCTCTATTGTTCTATACTCTTTAGGCATTTAGGCGACCCCCTTTCTCAATACTTCGGCAATTTCCTTGTCAAG
>CAJOOT010000096.1 GCA_905236215.1 uncultured Eubacterium sp. | reverse complement strand
GATCAGTCTGAAGCTCGTATTTTAATACATTTATAAGCTTTAATGTTTTGTTATTATGAAAAATCAGTTTTCCCATTTTTTCTCCCTTGTTTCGGGAATGTGCAATCTGACACATTCCCGAAAACCTCTGCTATTCTTCCTGAATCACTATGTCATTTATTGATTACTTGTGGCTAATCTTGTCTCTGCTTCTATTCGTTCCCAGCTTTAAAGATAAAGTGACTTATAAGCAGAAATACAACTGTTAAGCCGACAAAAATAAGCACACCCAAAAAGAAATTATGCTTAACCGTAGGAAATGCATATCCAAGCGCAAGTGTAATCCCACAGCTTAGACCAACCAACACGCCGTTTACTACTCTTTTTCCAATCATAAAAACCTCCGTTTTATTATTAGTAAGAAATAACAGCCGGGGTACTCCCTGTATCATAAAACAATATTTTCACACCATGATAGCCCTTATAGTATCCTCCTTTCTGAAATTCTCCTCTTACAGAGTTATACCAAATACCTACAATTCCGGACAATACGCCAGCTCCCACACTTAATAAACCGGCAATTGTAGAAACAGCTAATTGTGTCCATCCATTATACAAGCCCATTTTATTATAAACTTTTTGGCACGTTGTTCTTCCAACCTTTAATGTGCATACTATCTTGCCTCCTTCCACATACATCATTTCTTCTGCGTCCATAAGAGCATAGCTCCTTGGCATTACCATTTCTACTGCACAATTAGCACTCATGCTTTGTCCTCCTTTTGACTTAAACTGATTAATACTGCCGTCCTTTACGTTTGCAACCGCAAAGAAACTATATGCATAACGCCGCGCGCTGCGTATTGCATCAAAAACTCAAGTGTAGCTCATTACACCGTCAATATCTTCCTCAGGTTCCTCTATAATCGCATCTGTGCAGTCAGCATCATCTGTCCGTAATTCAAAGTTTCCCTGCTGCATTTCCCACAGGCGATAATAAAAGCCTTTCTTCCCAAGGAGCTCGTCGTGGGTCCCCTGTTCAACTACCTCTCCCTTATCAAGAACTATTATGCTGTCACAATTCTTTATCGTGGACAGTCTGTGCGCAATGATAAGCATAGTCTTTTCTTTAAACTGGTTATATATCATGTCAAAAATGATATTTTCCGTTGCAAAGTCAAGATTGCTCGTACTCTCATCCAAAATATAAAACCTATTTTCCTTAAGAAATGCCCTCGCCAGTGCTATTCTCTGCTTTTCACCACCGGACAGCCCGTTGCCTGCTTCTTCAAGATATGTACCATATTGCATTGGAAGTCTTTTTATAAATTCATGTGCATCCGCCTTTTTCGCTGCTTCCTTAACCTCGTCTAAACCGGCGTTTTGTTTTGATACCCGAATATTGTCATATATACTTTTTGAGAAAAGTTCTATATTCTGAGGCACATATGATATTGCTCTCCTAAGCGATTTGCCCGAGTATTCGCCTATATCCGCACCGTCTATGGTTATATCCCCGTCTTCAGGTTCGTAATACTTTAACATCAGTTTTGCAATGGTAGACTTTCCGCTTCCTGATGCTCCGACAATAGCCACCTTAGCCCCCTCAGGAATCACAAATGATATATCCTTAAGTACAGGTTTTCGATTTCCATACCTGAAAGTTACATGCGAAAACTCAATATCTCCATTTATACTTTCTATATCATCCAAGGAGGTTTCATCATTGTTTCCCATACCCGATTCCACTTCATAATCCATTATTTCGGACAGTCTCTTCATGGAAATATTAGCTTCCTGTATTTGCAGTTGAAGTCCTACCAAATTGCTGATCGGATCCATAAAAAATCCGGAAAGCGTCATAAAAGCCATATAGGTGCCAAGAGAAATATCATTGTTTATTACTTGAGTGATTCCCACATAAAGAAGCGCCAGATTTCCGACTCCGGATATTACACTTGAGATTGTTCCCTGTATGTTCGACAACATACTCTCTTTATAGCTTATACGTAAAGATTTGATATACTCCTTTTCGATACTGTCAAGCTCAGCCTCTTCATTAGCATTACCTTTTATAGTTTCTACCGCACGAAGCCCCTCTATAATCTCGGAATTAAGAACTGACGCCTGCTGCATCTGCTCCTCGTTTATTCTTTTATATGGTTGCTTGAAAATAAATACAAGCACTACGCTGATAATCGTTAGAAAAATGATTACAGCAAACAATTGAATATTCATCCTGAACAAGATGACGCCGGATATAACGGCCATGGAAATATCCATAACCAACGATAAGGCAATGCTCGTAAAAATATCCTTAATAGTAAATGCATCTGAGAATCTTGTTGTAATATCTCCGGTCTTACGTGTTGAAAAAAACTTCATCGGCAAGGAATAGATGTGTTTAAAATAACCCAGCATAAGTGGAATATCTATTTTCAAGGATAAATGCAATAAAATCCATTGACGAACAAAACTTATAAAAACAGATGTAAGCGAAACTACAAGAAATACAACAAGCATTATCACTAGCACGTCCTTCTGCTGATATGGAAGTATCTCGTCATATATAAGATTATTAAACATGGAGGAGATAATACCCAATACCGTGGTAAGAAAAGAGGCCAGAAGCGCGTATATAAAAAGTTTCTTTTGCGGCACAAGCAGTTTCATATATCTTTGAAACATAGATGCACTACCGCGATCTTTATCCGGATTGAACCCGGCATCAGGAAGCATCATCAGCATAGCTCCCGTAAATATCTTATAGAACTCATCTACCGTAACCCGTTTCAAATCATCAGCAGGATCCCCCACAACCACATGACCTTTGGAAATCTTGAACACTACAACAAAATGTGACAATCCTTCTTTTGTGAGAACATTTGCTATGACCGGCAGAGTAAAATTTCCTTGCACGAAGCTTTCTCTGTCCACTCGTACCGCCTTCGTTTCAAATCCCAGTTTTTTCGCGGCAACATCAAGTCCTATTAGATTTGTGCCTTTAATATCCGTCCCCATCATATCCCTAAGACGCGTGATGGTAGTTTCTTTCCTGTAGTGTAAGCAAACCATCGCCAGACAGGCAGCCGCACAATCCGTTGAATCCTGTTGTCTTATAAATGTATATCTCATTCTTCTCTAATTCCATTCTCTCTGTTTTGAATCTCAAGGGTTTGTCTTTCACATGATTCGCAGCCAGTCCTTAATTTCAGTTTATTTTTGACATTGATAACAAATCTATAGATATGTTCTCCATCCGGTGTAAGCACAACGCCTTTACTTGTTCTGTCAAACAGCTGCACGTAAAGATTTTCTTCAAGCAATCCAATATCCGATCTGATTTTGTTTACGGACACATTACAATCTATTGCAGCCTTTTTAATACTCCCGGCCTCAACCACGGCCGGAAAAACCGAAAATAATCTGCTGTATATCATGCTTTCTACACATATTGCCGGAATGGTTTTCAATTTATTCATATCATCTCCTCCACCAGGTCAATATATATATACCAAAACTAAAAAAGGATTACTTTTTCGACAATCAACATTACAAAATATCCTTTGTGTTTTTTACTATTACCACCATACGTTTTCAATCATATACATACTCTTTTGGAATTTTTTATTTCTCTTACGTCAGCATTGTTGAATCAATGGTAATTATCAGCCAATTTCATGCTAGCATATATCCTAAACAAAGTTGATAGTCAGATATTTGCATATCAAAACACTGTTCTCTATGTTAAAAGGTCAGGGACCAACCGAGTTAAACGGACAAGAACAACAATCTGACATTTTTTCAGAGTGGTTCATCCTCTTCTTTTTGCCCTGATAGACGTTCTCCAAAAATCAGCCGTTTG
>CAJOOT010000095.1 GCA_905236215.1 uncultured Eubacterium sp. | reverse complement strand
TGATGCAGTAGTTGTGCGTGAGGAATATAGAGGAAATGGCATTTCCCATAGGATGTTTGAGGAATGCTATAAGCTTATGTGCGAGAGAAAAGCAAAATATATTCTCACAGAACTTTGGATATATCCGGGTGGGGATATCCCGGCAGAAGATTCAGTCCTTAGTCTGGGCAGAGTGGTTTACCGCGAGTATATAGAGGACTTCTATAAGGATCTGGATAAATACGGAATGACATGTCCGATATGCGGTGATCACTGTAGCTGCAGTGCATGCATCGAATTGCATAGGACTGAAGTGGAATAAAAGATAAGGGGTTTGAGGAGATAGAATATGGAAGATAAAAAGAGGTATAGCAGTTTAGGACACAGGCTTAATTTAACACTCATCATAATGATGCTTATCATGACTGGCATTACGCTGGTAGTGGCATATTTTGCCTTGCGGGATACTTATATCGATTTTTACAGCGAGTCTGCCCAGGAAGCGGTAAATACCATTGCGGACAGCATAGCGTGGGATGACGGCATAGACCATTTTGCGGAAACCGGAGAGAAAGACACATATGCTGAAGTGACATGTGATTATCTTGATATGTTTAAGACAAATTTCCCGAATATCTCATTCCTGTATATGTTTGTACCTTATGACGATCACTTTGTCTATGTTTACGATTCTGTCAGGGAAGGGGATGATATGTCAGGAATCTCTTCATACGGTGACCGTTTTGATTACGGTGAGACGGAGTATGAGGGACTGGTGGTGGCGCTTAAGGAGAAGAGAGGCTCTGTAGGTGTTAATTACAACAACAATTCCACATACGGAAAATCCATAAGCGTGTGGGCACCCGTGTTTGACAATAACGGTGATATACGGCTTGTGGTAGAAGCTGACTATTATCTGGATGACATATATCATGATATAAATAGTTTTATGCTCCAGATTGCAGCGGTATTATTGTTATGTGCCGCAGTGATAATTCTTTTCATGCTCATTCATGTGAGAAAGGGCGTGATTGAACCGCTCAGTTCACTTTACAACACGGTTGAACACTATGACCATGGGGTAATAAAGATAGACGAGAAGGACTATCCCTATAATGATGAGCTGAGGCAGTTAGTAGATTCCTTTATCATGATGGCAGAGCGTATAGAAAATTATACAGAGGAAGTTAAGCGCGTTGTTGCTGAAAAAGAAAGGATCGGAGCTGAACTGTCTGTTGCTACGGGAATACAGGCTTCCATGCTTCCGAATAAATTCCCGGCATTTCCGGATCGTGATGAAATAGATATATATGCCATCATGAAACCTGCTAAGGAAGTGGGCGGAGATTTTTATGATATGTTCTTCGTGGATGAATCCCATCTTGCTATAGTTGTTGCTGATGTATCGGGCAAGGGCGTTCCTGCAGCTTTGTTCATGGTTATAGGAAAGACTTTAATAAAGGACCACACAAATGTAGGAGACAATTTAGGTGAGGTCTTTTACGAAGTTAACAACCTGCTGTGCGATAATAATTCAGAGCAGATGTTTATCACTGCTTATGAAGCTGTGATCGACTTAAAGACCGGAAGGGTGGACTATGTAAATGCCGGTCATGAGCATCCTTTCCTGTTGCAGAGGGTAGAGGATGGAGAGTATGCGTATGTGGAGCAGAAGACCAACCCGCAGTTCGTTCTTGCCGGAATGGAGGGGATACCGTATACTGCGGCAAGCTTTGAGATGAAGCCGGGTGACAGGCTTGTCCAGTATTCAGATGGTGTGCCTGAAGCAACGGATGCAAAGGAAGAACTCTATGGTATGGCCAGACTTAACGAGTACCTTAATAAAAACAGGGATCTTGCTCCAAAGCCGTTGTTAGAAGGTCTTCTTGAAGATATAAATGTTTTTGCAGGTGAGGCACCGCAGTTTGATGATATTACAATGTTATGCCTTGATTTTAAAAAATATATGGAATGAGTCACATGATTTTTCTTTACCGTTATCATTACGAGGGGTTAGGGGTTAGAGTATGAAAGAATTTGATATCAATGTAGATGTAAAAACAGAAAGCATAGGGATACTCAATGAAGCCATAGAAAATATCATGCGTGATGAAGGGGCTTCAGAGGCAAAGATCATATCCATCGATGTAGCTATCGATGAGATCTTTTCAAATATCATTTTTTACTCCGGACTGAAGGAGGATGATAAGGCGTTAATAAGAGTGACAGTTGAAGATGATGATGAAAAAAAGATAACGCTGGAGTTTATTGATACGGGAAAGCCCTTTAATCCGCTGGAGCGTCCTGAACCTGATGTGACAAAACCTGCAGAGGAGCGTGAGATAGGCGGCCTTGGAATTTTTATGGTAAAGAAAAGCATGGACCATGTAAGTTATAGGCATGAGGATGGCAAAAACATATTTACGATAATGAAGAAAATATAAGCGTCATTGTTCGTAACGGTTATATTTGGCTGAAGAAACAACGGCGGTTACAAAGTCGTTGTTTTTATTCGGAAGTGTAATGATAGATGGTTGATTATTTTTCAAAAGAAATACACGCATCCGTTGCAATGGGAAAACGTATAAGGCAGCTCTTTTCATACGCAGATGCATCGGGAAGGAATATTCCGGATTACATGGAAAAACTGCGTAATGAGGGGAAACTTCCCTGCAGGGACAAAAGGGAAGGCAAGGCAGCTTTAGACAGACTATGTGAACTGTTGCAGTATGATCCGGAGGATGTTAGGAAAGAACACTTGCCGAAAAATGAAGACGCTTTTGTCGGGATTGGTCAGAACTCCGGAATGCAACTTTATATCGAAGAAGACATCAGGGACAATGCTGATGTTAAACGCATAACGGAAAGGCTTAATTTTCCGGAAACAATATACATCAGGCATTACAAGGATATCCTGGCGAGAGGCTCA
>CAJOOT010000094.1 GCA_905236215.1 uncultured Eubacterium sp. | reverse complement strand
GTTTTCATCATAATCGACTACACTGCGCGCCACATTATGTCCGTATCTGTTGACTATAAGAGGAAATTCAAGCGTATTGGCCACAAAATTTGTTCCGGGAACCACATCAAGATATTGACTGTATATGTCAACCGCAGGTCTCCCGTCAATCATAGACGCACATATATCGGAGGAACATCCGGTTATTATATGCTCTCTGCCTACGGGTATCCATCCAAGATCATAATCAGTCCATACATTAAGATCCGCACCTGAATATACTACTGCTACTATTCCCTTTTTCAGGCAGTTACGGCCAAATACAAAAATATCAAAGTGTTCGGTACTACTCCAATCAGCACTGGCGCAACCGCCTCCTACCTCGACCTCAGAATTTCTGATATCAAGCATTCCGTACATCGCCTGATGGTCCGGCACAGCAGTACCGTCCACCAAAAGCAATACACATTTAGCATCCGCCGTTTCATTTACCTTTAAGGATATATCTCCTGCTATCTCGGAAAAATTATTGTCTTTAACTTCGTATTCTAAAATCTCCACCCGGCTCCGGTCAAACATCTGGAAAGTAATTCCTATCGAATCCCTTTCGATGCTTCCCTGACAAACGGCGTAATTAGTAGTCATCCCGGCGAGCCTGATGTGTGGGGCATATTTATTAAATGCTTCTATAATTTTCGAGGCATAACTTTTATTTGTCTGACCAAGCCATACGAAAGCAACAGTCTCACCGGACTGTCCATTACTGCGGTCTGATCCCAGCTCTCGCAGTAACTCTATGAGTTCTTCCACTGACGCCAACTGATACGACTGCTGTTTCATAATTCCTCCGCGGTCAGGCTCTCATCAGGATAATCCCGCAACGCCGTATAAAGGCTCTCTGACATCTCACGCCTTTACTCGGCAGCATTGGGATCAAATTTGTAACCCATGCCCCAAATGGTCTTGATCATGTTTCCCTTATTGCCCATCTTTGATCGAAGCTTTTTGACATGCGTGTCAATGGTGCGGGCATCACCGAAATAATCATAATTCCATACGGCATTAAGTATTTTTTCTCTGGAGAGCGCTATACCCTGGTTTTGCATAAAATATGCAAGCAGTTCAAACTCTTTGAAGCTCAGATCTACCGTATCGGAACCGATCTTCACTTCGTGAGCGGATTTGTCAAGTCTGATACCGCCGCTCTCCATGACATCATCCACCGCAGACTGGTTGGTACGCCTTAAAAGAGCCTGAACCCTGGCCACAAGCACTTTAGGCGAAAACGGCTTAGAGATAAATTCATCCACACCCAGGTTGAAGCTGTTGAGCTCATCGCTTTCGGAATCTCTGGCCGTAAGCATGATGATGGGGGTCTTGGAATAAGCTCTTATCTCTTTGCAGGCCTCCCAGCCATCCATTTTGGGCATCATAACATCCAGGATGATAAGGGCAGCATCCTGATTCTCGTAAAAGATATCGACCGCTTCCTCTCCGTCTGCCGCCTCAATCACCTGATAACCTTCTCTGGTAAGAAAGTCCTTAACCAGCTTTCTCATGCGCGCTTCGTCATCTGCCACAATTATTTTCAAAGCATCCATATTGAACAATCTCCTTTAATGATCAAAGTCCGTATTTCTCTTCGTATTGTTTGATCTGTTTTTCCCGTTCGTTGAGTTCATTTTCCCATTCCTCGTATTTGTTAATGACTTCGTTTTCATAGTTAAGGATGGTAACACTGTGCGTAGAGACAGATACGAAAATCATGAATCCAACCAGCGCGGCAAGCACAATATTGAAAATCAGACTGATGTAGAATTTAACCTTCAGACGAGAGTCCTTCACAGTCTGTCTAATCTCTTTGTCAGTCCCTTTTTCTTTCTTTTTGGGAGTCTTTTTTTCTTTTGGCTTTTTTTCTCGGATATCCTCCGGTATGCTCCTTCCAGCATCTATGGGAGATATCATATCCTCGGGGATATATGGAATCTGTCTTATTTTGTCCTGAAGATCCCTCAAAAATCTCAGTCCCACCGGCGTTTCAAACATGCCACGTTCAAGCATCCTGTTGTATACCTGAAGCAGCTTTTCGGGATCGGAAAGGTCTGCGTTTTTCTCAAGATACCGAACTCCGTCCAACTCTTTCCGGGCTCTTTCGGCTTCTCTTTGGCTGTGGAAGACAAAGCCGTCTATGATGTAATCGTGTTCGTTTTCCATGCTAAAGGATAATCTCCTGGTCTGCGCTGTATAGCGCTTGAAGTGTATAAATAAGTTTCAGAAACCAACCTGTATTTTCCCATACACACATAAGCACATGGTTCCGTTTACTATTATAAGTGTACGCCTCAATGATTGCAATGCATCTTAGCTACTCTTCCGGCTCCATTTTTTTCTGATAAGCCCTATTATATCCACTGTTTCTTCGGTATGTTTAACAATCCCGTAAAGTCCTTTCCCGTGTGCACAAAACATTAAAATCGATAAAGCCACTGCAATGCACATTCCTTCAAATGATCCTAAAAGATATGCCGGATAGATAAACACAACAGGAATGACCACCGCGCCGACAGCCAGATATCCGGTAGCCAGAGTAACAAGCATCCCCACTATAAGGGAGATACAGCCGTAAAGAGGATGAGAGAGCACCAGCACGGCACAGGTGGTAGCTACTCCCTTTCCGCCTTTAAACCTGTGCCACACAGGGAAGTTGTGTCCCATAACCACACCAAGTCCTGCCCAGAGAGTCTTAAGCGCCACGTCAATTTCGGGGAACAGGACAAATCTGCATAGAAGGTATGCTCCTACCGTCTTTAGAATATCCCCAGTAAGGACCTCAATCCCCGCCTTAAATCCGCATACACTCATTACATTGGCCATCCCCGGATTGCCGGAGCCCACCTCAAAAGGCGTTTTCCCGATATTTTTCCTTGTGATAATACAGGCTGTAAGTAAATTGCCGAATACATATCCTATAGCAAGGCATATTATCCTAAACATCCAAGTTCTCCCCGGGAATAAGCATATTTCCAAACAATGTTCTTAACATGGGAAGTTGCTTCGAAGCATCGCTATATCCCATTTCCATACGTTTTTTTGATAATTTGGGCGACAGCTCCATGGTGCCTCCCAATATATCACTGTTACTGGGATAGATCTCCCATATGTTGACGCCCTCAAGATCAAGCTTTTCAAATGACTTTTCATGCCTGTCTATTTCTATCGGATCGTCGGCACATCTTAAGTGTACGATAATAATATTCCTGTATCCATCCAATACCAGCGGTAAAAGCGGCATATTGTCCGTGGCACCACCGTCATAATAAAGGTCGTCGTCGATCTTTACCGGCGGATAGGCCCCCGGTATAGCCGCAGAGGCCATGACAATCTTCACAATCTTTTTGATATCCAGACCGTTAATGGAAACATACTCACTTTCGAGCGGAAGATGACGCACATCAAAGATTTTGGACATATCCACCCTGGATATACTGACATAAAGCTTAAGTTTGCTGTTTGTAATAAGCTCCGGCGAGATAATGTTTTCTTTTATGATCTTCTCTAAAGCCCGCTGGGAATACGGCGCAGTATTGGCAAGAGGATCTCTTATAAGCGCCCTCAGCCTGTTTAGGATCTTGTGCTCAGAATAAACTTCGTTTGACATAGAGGAGAAAACGCAGCCCTCATTGGGAGTCATAAGAACATCGGAATCCAGTCTTTTCCATACATCATATGCTCTGTTAAAGTTGTTCTGGGCCCTCATAAGAAGATTGATAGCTCCTACGGAAGCTCCGGACACGGCTGTAATCCTGCGGTCTATGCCCTTTTCCTTCAAATACTTCCACACACCCATCTGATATGCACCCTTGCCACCACCTCCGCAAAGGACGATCGCATATTTGGGTGGTATTTTAAAAAAACTCTTTAATCTCATATCGCAATTATAACAGAAAAACGGGAAATAATCGCATTTAAGCGAAAAGATCCCGTTTTCTTTCTATCATCTCTTCTGCTCTCTTAAGGTACTCATCCAGATTTTTCACTGCATCGCATCTTTTGGCTTTGAATTTTTCTCCTCTGTATACACGTTTTGAAACAGTTCCCGCTCCTACGGCATATATATTCTCATCTTCCTCCATGATCAATATATTATACAAACCTTCTTTTCCGGGCAGGCTAAAACCGGTATTTTCAAGGTTACCCGACATATTCTTCTGCCTGTAAAGATAGTATGGCTTCATCCCCATCTTATAAGCAGCATTTGCGGCCCGATCCATATGTGCATCAGAATTCTCGCTGAGGGGAAGATACTTTTCAAGCTGTTCATTCATGGCCGATGATCGCTTAACAGCAAGAGAATGCACAGTAAGACTCTCCGGCGCCAGATCTTTTATGACGGACAGTGTATGGTCAAGTTCTTTTATCCCTTCATTGGGAAGTCCAAGTATAATGTCGGCATTTATATTATCGAATCCCGAAGCTCTTGCCCTTTCAAAAGCCCTGACGGTATCCTCGGGTGTATGCTTTCTGCCTATGATATTCAAGGTATACTGATTCATTGTCTGTGGATTGATTGAAATACGTGAGATCCCGTGAGCTTTCATAATAGCCAGATTACTGTCCGTGATTGCATCCGGCCGACCGGCCTCACAGGTATATTCCAAAAGGCCTTTAATATCAAACAGCTCCTCTACGGTTTTAAAAAGCCTGTCAAGCTCATCATCGCAAAGAGCCACCGGCGTTCCTCCGCCTATATATATGGTATTTAGCTTACCGTGGTATCCGGTGTTTATTATGCGTGATGCCTCCTCAAGTTCCATTCTCAAAGCATCCACATATTCACTCATGCGATTGGAATAACGCTCAGCCGGATACGAAGCGAAGGAGCAGTACAAACAACGTGTCGGGCAAAACGGAATTCCTATATAAAGACTGATTCCCGGCGTATATCCGATATCCTTCGTAAGTTTGTACTGACAGACGGCAATATCCGTAGCCAAAACAGCCTTTCTTTCACTTGTAAGATAAGTCTCCATAAGATAAGTCTTAGCTTCCGTCTTCGATCCACCTGCTTTTATTATTCTCATCGGGAGTTTCACGGGGCGAATACCGGTAAGCGTTCCCCAGGGGAGATCTCTTTTGCTGTAGCTTTCCAAGATTCGATAAAGAGCTCTCTTTAAGATATTCTTCGTCTCAACTCTTTCGGCAGTATACTCCTTTCCTATATATGGAACTTTAACTTTCGCGGAATACAGTACATTATTCCCGCTAAATAAGTTTAATTTAATTTCGTTTAAATCTTTGATATAGTCTACCTGCAACAAAATACCGTCCATACCCTCTTCGGGTGGACGGATTTTGGCTTCGGGGTAAAACGCCCTGATAAGGTTATTAATATCGTATTCGAAATCCTGTTCCGATATCTTAACGTAGAAAGTCTTCATGTAATACAACTATCCAGTATCAGTCCAAAAACGGATTGTAGTTCTTTTCAAAAGCTATGCTGGTCTCTCTGTCGTGGCCGGGATAAACTTTTGTATCATCATCAAGGGCAAACAACTTATCCTTTATGGAACGTACGAGCTGACTCATCGAACCGCCGGGGAAATCCGTTCTTCCAACGGATCCACAGAACAGAGTATCTCCCGAAAACAAAATCTTCTGTTCCGGCAAATGATAGCACACTCCTCCGGGAGTATGCCCGGGAGTAGTGTATACTTTGATCTTAAAACCTGCGATATCCAATACAGGCTCGCCTTTAATGTATTCATCCGCCTTAACGGAGAACTGATCGCCGCCGGATAAAAAAGGATTGGAGTCGGAGCTTTCAATCATTTCCCTTTCATTTTCATGAATATATACCGGTATATCAAAGGCTTTCCTGACACCCGGCACTCCGGTTATGTGATCGTAGTGCCCATGTGTAAGTAATATTGCCATAGGCTCTATCCCGGCATTTTGGATATCACGAACAATACGATCCGGCTCATCTCCCGGATCTATAATGACTCCCTGATTGGTCTCTTTGTTGACGAGTATATAACAATTTGTCTGTATGGGGCCTACCCTGTGGTGTCTGATTTCAAATTCCATTGTATTGTACCTCCGTAGGTTCTGATCTGCACTTTGCGTGTCAACCGGATGTTCTCTCAATATCGATCACGCCCTGCACCTGTCTGATACGTTCGGTAATCTCTCTGAGTTCGCCTTTGTTTGAAATATAAAACGACATACTGATAGTAGCAACATTCTGTCGATTTGTCTTTGACGAAAGATCTCTGATATCGATATCTTTTTCGTTGAAATAGCGGCTGATATCCGCCAAAAGTCCGGTACGATTGTTTGCGAAGATGTTGATGGTTGCAAGGTATCTGGCCTTTCCGCTCTCAACAAGTCCCGCCTGCCATTCGGTTTCTATAAGACGCACCTTTTCACTTTCGGTAAGATGAATGACATTTGTACAGTCTGTCCTGTGCACTGACACTCCGCGTCCTCTGGTGATAAAACCCACTATCTCATCGCCGGGTACGGGATTGCAGCACTTCATGAAATGTACAGCCACATCTGCCATTCCCTTGACCATAACGCCGCTCTTTGACCGACGGTTTTCTTTGTGCACAGGCTTCGATGTATTTTCGGCTGCAGAAGCCAAAACCTCCTCATCCGTGATTACCTTGGGGTGCTCCTTCTCATACATATCGATGAGTTTGTTGACAACCTGTCCTTCCTTGATACCTCCGCGTCCTACCGAAGCAATGACCTGTTCCCAGTCATGGAAGCCGTACTTTCGGATAACGCCGTTGATATATGCAGGCTTTGTAAGATCTCCCATGGCGTAGCCCTTGGTCTTTGCATTGGCCGCAAGAAGTTCCTTTCCCTTGGTGATATTCTCGTCCCTGTGCTCATTTCTAAACCACTGGTTAATCTTGTTTCTGGCCTGTGCGCTCTTTACTATGTTAAGCCAGTCTCTGGACGGTCCCCTGGTATTCTGCGAAGTGATTACCTCTATCCTGTCTCCGTTTCTGATAATGTAGTCTATGGGCACAAGTTTTCCGTTGACCTTTGCTCCCACCATCCTGTTACCTACTGCCGAATGTATGCTGTATGCAAAATCTATGGGCGTAGAGCCTATCGGAAGATTCTTGACGTCTCCGGTGGGCGTAAAGCAAAATACCACATCCGAAAACAAATCCAAGTCTTCTTTTAAAAGGTTTACGTATTCATGATTGTCCGACATGTCCTGCTGCCACTCAAGAATCTGTCTGAGCCATGAGAGCTTTTGAGCCTCACCCATATCGGGTGTAACACCGTCGGATTCTTCTTTGTATTTCCAATGGGCAGCGATACCATATTCCGCCGTCCTGTGCATCTCAAATGTACGTATCTGTATCTCGAAGGGCTGACCGTTCTTTCCAATCAGTGTGGTATGAAGCGACTGATACATGTTGGGCTTGGGCATGGCAATGTAATCCTTAAACCTGCCGGGTATGGGTTTATATTGCTCATGAATAATACCCAATGCCGCATAACAATCCCTGACGGAATCCACTATGATACGAATGGCAAACAGGTCGTAAATCTGATCCAGCGTCTTATTTTGATTCTTCATTTTCTTGTAAATGCTGAAGAAATGCTTGACCCTACCGTCTATGACGGACTTTATTCCTGCCTCATCTATATAAACCTTAACTTCTTTTACAAGCTCTCCTATATATTCTTCACGCACATTTCTGCGCATGGAAATCTTTTCAACCAGATCATAATAGGCTTCGGGCTCAAGATACTTAAGCGCAAGATCGTCCAGTTCAATCTTTATCTTCGATATACCGAGTCTCTGAGCCAACGGAGCGTAGATTTCCATTGTCTCTCTGGCCTTCTCCTTTTGTTTTTCGGGCTTCATGTATTTGAGAGTACGCATGTTGTGAAGCCTGTCAGCCAGTTTGATAATGATCACTCGGATGTCCTTGGCCATAGCCAGAAACATCTTTCTTAAGTTTTCTCCCTGTACTTCTACCTTGTCTGCTTCAAGAGACAGCTGAGACAGCTTGGTAACACCGTCCACAAGAAGTTCCACGTCTTCTCCGAACGACTCCTTTATCTGTTCGCTGGTCATGACAGTGTCTTCGACAACGTCATGAAGCAAGCCTGCACAAATAGTCTCCTTGTCCATCTCAAGATCAGCAAGTATAATGGCTACGCTTAATGGATGGATAATATATGGCTCACCGGACTTTCTGTTCTGTCCTTCGTGAGCTTTATCTGCAATCGAATAAGCCTTCTCAATCATTGAGAGGTCTTCGGAGGGATGATACTTTTTGATACGATTTATGAGATCTTCGAACAGATCCCCGGGTTTTTTAAAATCCTTCGTCTGAACTACTCCCGTAGAGCGTTTTCTGTTCAAAAGACTTTCTTCTATGGATGCAAGGTTTTCCCTTGAACCATAGCCTATACCCTGATAAGCAGTCGGTATCCCGTCTGTATGTTCGGTGGCTCCGGCTCCGTCATAAGAGACCGGATGCTCCATGGCAGTACGAGCGATAGCATCTGCCTGTTCCAGTTTCTTCCTGTCTGTCTTGAGTTTTTGGGTAAGTTCATCTGCTTTTTGGGGTTCTGCGGCAGATAGCTTCGTCTTTGCCATAAGAGCGCCTCCTTCCTCTT
>CAJOOT010000093.1 GCA_905236215.1 uncultured Eubacterium sp. | reverse complement strand
GAGCAGGCAAATCTTACGCTTCAATCTGCCGTCACCGTTATAAAAAACGCCATCGGTAATACACAGGCAACAGTTTCAAGGACTGTTGTTTACGACACTGACGGCGTATCGGTACTAAGCGATTCGGGGGGAGTGGTAACGGCTCAGGGAGAACTTGCAGGTTTTATAGAAGAGCTTACTGCCAAGGCTCAGGGTGGAGTTCAGTACAATAGCTCTGATTCCACCTCTGTAGGTGATCTGGTATTTAGTATTTCAGATCCGGCCATTGATGAGGCAATGACCTTTGGCGGTGATATTTTGGTGAGCTATACCATGAATTCAGGTACTGATAAAGAGAATGCTTATGATATCGATATGATATTTTCCGTACAAGGGAGCACCGGAGATACATACAGAGCCTCCCTTAAGGCGGATGCCAATGCTACAGGACCCAAACAAACCACGGGAACAAACGGATCCGGGAATAAGACCGTCAAATATGACACTTCCATCAAATGGGACAATTTCAGTGTAACGGGGTTATAACAATGTTTAAAAGGTCAGTACGAAGATTAACTGATAAATTAAAAGAAAAAAAGGGGGAAACCCTTGTTGAGACATTGGTTTCACTTCTTATTGTGGTGATGATGATGGCTATGCTTGCCGGTGCGGTGGTAACTTCCGCAAGGATTAACAAAAGCGCTGAGGATACGGTAACCACATATTCGGCAGAAGGCATGACTGCCGTAAACGGAGTGACATTCAGCCTAAAGACCCTTAAGCAGCCCTTTAAGACCGGTGTAAACGGTAATGATTTTTCCGTGACCAGCGGTACATCAGATACTGAAGGAAGTACAAATGTGCATCTTTATAAAAGCGCAGACGGCAGCTTTTATCTTTTTCAGGCTGAATGACAGGCGGAAAGGAATTTTATGATAATAAAAAAATTAATCATCATAAAAAACAAAACAAAAAAACTCCTTTCCGAAAAAAGGGGATTCACAATGGTTGAGCTTTTGGCTGCCACGGTTATCTTCCTTTTGTCCTCTGCCGTGCTTGTAACGGGGATGGCTTCTGCCGAAAAGCATTTTAACAGGGAACTGCAAAGCTCGGAATCTTCAATATTGTTCTCTACGCTAAAGGACACCATAGATTATGAGCTTTCTCACACATCACGCATTACCTACAACAATAAGTCCGGTGATAAATATACGGTTGATACTTTCTTTAGCAGATCCTTTGCGGTAAGTAATGCGGACTCGGGTTTTTGCATGTTGGATACTTCGGGAAAAGTGAGCACTTCGGGCAGAGGATATATTGCTCTTGGAGAAGAGAAGTCGGGCAATTTTAACGGCAACAAAATTGTCAGCGATTCACTGTATACATACGGAGTTACGGCGGCTGTAAGTGATTTTTATTATGTAAACCATACCGATGTTCCTTCGTATTTTACTTACAAACTTACAATTTACGATGATGACGGAGATGAGCTCAGGACAGATACCATTGATGTAGTACCTTTCGGAAGCATTACTCTTGAGCCGTCGTGATGGGAGTTATAGTTTGACATAACGCATGCGTGAATGATATATTTTAGGTGATAGTTTATAGATTCTTAAGATTTAAGCTGTTGGGGAGTGTTCTTTTTTTTCACCAAAAGCAGAAAGGAAGATATGTCTAAAAAGATACTTGGTATAGATGTGGGAAATGAAAGCGTAAAGCTGGTCCTCATCAACGGAAAGAGAGTGGAGAAGGTTGCCGTTGAAGCAATACCTCAGAATCTCGTTCAGAATGACCGCGTGGTATCGGTGGAGTCAATGGGCGAATTCATCAATGACATGATGCACAGAAATGGAATTCGATGCAGAAATGCAGCCTATGTGCTCCCCAATGAGAATATTTTTTCACGCACCATTACCGTGCCTGTAATGACAGTAGATCAGCTCAAAATCAATCTCCCATATGAGTTTTCGGATTTCATTACAGATGAGTTACGCAAGTATGTTTATGATTATGCCATGCTTTCAGACCCTTCTGATGGTGAGTCGGACAGTATGGAACTCATGGCGGTAGCCGCTCCTTTGGATTTGATAGAAGAAGTCAGAACCATCACGAAAAAGGCCGGATTAAAGCTTGCAAAAGCAGCGCCAACCGTATGCAGCTATATTTCGCTTATAAGGGCCAGCGGCAATTCCGACAGAGAATACTGTGTGATTGACTTGGGATACAGATCCATCAGGATGCACCTTTACAATTCTGACAGATATATCATTACCAGGACTCTTGATATAGGTCTTTCGGGACTTGATGATATTGTTGCCGAGTTTTCCAATGTTGACGCGCATCTTGCTCATTTCTACATCGAAAAGAATTATGATGATTGTCAGAATCATGAAAACTGTATCAGGGCATATGAGAACATTACCACTGAACTTATGAGAGCTCTTAATTTCTTCCGTTTCAGCAATCCGGACAGCGAGCTCAATGATATTTGGCTCTGCGGAGGAGGAGCATCAATAGATCCTCTTCAGGAAATGATAAAGTCTTCGCTTGACCTGGAGGTTCATAATGCAGATGAACTCCTTCCGAAAGGAGCGGGTATTAAAGACAGCTTCCGGTTTTTACAGGCTATCGGAGCAGCGTACGATTAGGCTTACTTAAGAGGAAACGTCATGGAAACCAAAGAAGAAGAAAGAACAGAAAATACAAAAGTCAAAGTCATTAAAGGAAAGCTTCCTTCAAAGCGCACCATCAATCTGGCCTATGCGGGTATCAACAGTATAAACCTGAAGGCTGCTACTTTGGGTATTGTGCTTATTGTTGCTGCGGCTGTATTTTTTTCCGTATTCTGTGTAGTCAATCGTTTTGTTGAGCTTAACAGAGCAAACGGACGTGCGGCTGAAGTTCAGCGTGAACTTGATGATGCATACGACAAGCTTGATGAATACGATATGACGGAAGAGGAATATGCGCATTACACATTCAGCGACATGACGGAAGATGAGCTCGGACAGGTAGAACGTAAAAAAATCATAG
>CAJOOT010000092.1 GCA_905236215.1 uncultured Eubacterium sp. | reverse complement strand
TTACCCCCAGACTCTCAAAATAGTCCAGTTTGTCTATGATGCCGGAAAGGTTGCCGCCATAATAATCGTTGTTTAAGACATCACCGTGAATATCTGTCTCAAATACCGGATCTTCATCCCAGTTTGTGTGAAATTCTATGGATCTTTCTTTTCTATTGTCGTATTTGTCTCCGATATCATGTACAGAGTATTTCTTTTTTATTTCGTCTTTTTTCCAGGCGGTTTGTCTTCCTTTATTGAATCGATCCACAAAAACCTGATAGAAGAGACCGCCGCGGATAAACTCCGGAACCTGATACTTCCTGTCATAGACAGTCAGCTGCAGCATGGTGGTCCAACTTTTGTCCGTGGAAAAATTGACGGCATAACGATCCCTGTATGAATATATCCTTCCATAAAAACTGTCAGCCTCGAAGTAAAACCAATAGATACCGGTTTCTTCAACGGACACGCTGCAAATAAATGTATCATCATCCTCTATCGCATCCTCCCACTCCATAGGAAACATGCGCAGCTCATCCTCGTCATCTTTCTTAATATAAAGTACGGCTTCAGTAATGCCTTTCTCACGCGGCACCTTAAGAACAATATCAAATGCTTCCCCAAGAGGTACCGTACCCTTTTTTATTCCGACACGTTTTCCGTCGGCTATAACTGTGCATTGAGCCATCCAACTACTCCCATAAGCAACAGGTTGACATAATTGTCAATTCTTTTTGCCGGTTTCAAAAAACAAACCCAGGAAACTCCACTCTATAGCGGTTTAATTCCCCATATTTCTTCCGCATAGGTCTTGATAGCCTTGTCAGAAGTAAAGTATTCCGCATGAGCAATGTTCTGCAGTGACTTTTTGTTCCATGTCTTCTTATTTGCAAAATGTGAGATCATCTTTTCGTGAACCTCATCGTAGCTGCTGAAATCCGCCAGACACATATACGGATCCGGCTGACTGTAGTTGCCAACAAGAAGATAGTGGAATATCTCGGAAAAATCGTAATCTCCCAACGGTTGCTTAAGATAATCTATAGTCCGCTGCAACAGCTCGTTGGACTGATAGAATGCAAACGGATCGTATCCCTGAGCAAATCTGGCCCTTACCTGAGCCTCATCCATACCGAATATATAGATGGCACCGTCTTCAAGAACTTCCGCCATTTCTTTGTTTGCACCATCCATAGTACCTATGGTCAGTGCACCGTTGATCATAAGTTTCATGTTGCCGGTACCCGAAGCCTCTTTTCCTGCAAGAGATATCTGCTCGGAAATATCAGCTGCCGGCATCAGTCGCTCAGCCATGGTGACCGAATAATTCTCCAGGAACATAACCTTTATATATTTTGATGCTATAGGATCCCTATCAATTTCTTCTCCTATGGATACAATAAGGCGTATGATCTTCTTGGCCATATCATAGCCGGGAGCCGCCTTTGCAGCGAAGAAGAATGTCTGCGGCTGCATATCGATGTTAGGATTATCCTTAATCTTAAGATAAAGGGAAATTATATGGATAGCCTTTAAAAGCTGCCTTTTATACTCGTGAAGGCGTTTCACCTGCACGTCAAATATAGATGAGGGATCAACTTTTACATCCAGTTCCCGGCTAAGTCTGTTTGAAAAATCCACCTTGTTTGTCTTTTTTATTTCTCCGAGCCTGCGCAAAACGCTCTCATCATCCTGAAAATCCAGGAATCTTATAAGCTGTGATCCGCGAGTCCTGTAATCATTTCCTATGCATTCGTCTATAAGCTCCGCCAGAGCGGGATTTGCCTGACAAAGCCACCTGCGGTAAGCAATACCGTTGGTAACATTGGTAAACTTGCCGGGTGTATCTTCATAGAAGTCGTGGAAAACATCATCCTTCAATATCTGGGAATGCATGGCTGAAACACCGTTTACCTTGTGCGAACCTATCACGCTTAAGTTAGCCATCTTGACCATATTGTGTGATAAGATAGCCATACGATCGCATCTGTCCCAATCTCCCGGATGCATATTATATACATGCTCACAGAAACGTTTATTCAACTCTATCAGTATCATGTGAATACGTGGAACAATGCGAGCCAGCAGTTCTTCCGGCCACACCTCCAACGCTTCCGCCAATACAGTGTGGTTGGTATAGGAAACTGCTCTGCATATGATATCAAAAGCATTCGTCCATTCGTATCCATAATCATCCAAAAAGATCCTCATGAGTTCGGGAATGATCATGGCAGGATGTGTATCATTGATGTGAATAGCGTTCTTGTCTGCAAAGTTATCGAGAGTATGAAATTCCTCCATATGACGTCTTATCATATCCTGCGCAGATGCAGACACCAAAAAATACTGTTGCTGCAGGCGCAAAGCCTTACCTTCCATGGTATTGTCAGAAGGATAAAGTACCTTTCCTATCAGGTCAGCATCCACACTTTTCTGAACAGCCATCATATGATTTCCGTTTGAGAACAGATTCATGTCAAAGTTTTTGACAGATCTGGGCTTCCAGGTACGCAATGCCGCTACGGCCTTGTTGCCGTTTCCGGATATCATCATGTCAAAGGGCACAGCCTCTACCGAATCGTAATTCAAATACTCTACGGTACAACCGTTTTCATCCCAGCGTTCTTCAACATTTCCACCAAACTTGATTTCATATATCCTGTCCATACGCGGAGTAAGCCAGACTTCTCCTCCAGGAAGCCAGATGTCAGGCAGCTCCACCTGCCAGCCATCTACTATCCTCTGCTGAAAGAGCCCATATTCATAACGGATGGTATATCCCATCGAGGCATAGCCCATGGATGCAAGCGAATCCATGAAACAGGCTGCAAGCCTTCCCAAGCCCCCGTTTCCAAGTCCCGCATCGGTTTCTTCCTCGAAAAGATCTTCCAGATCAAACCCAAGGCCGGAAAGAGCTTTTTTGTATATATCAAGTTCTCCGAGATTGTAGAGATTATTTTTCATGGATCTTCCCAGAAGAAATTCCATGCACATATAATATACTATCTTGCCGTTCTTTTTTCTGGTCATCTGACGCGTCTCTCTACGCTTATCCAGAAGCTGATCCCTTATACTGATGACAACTGCATCATACATCTGCTTGCGGTTTGCTTCGGCAGCTGTTTTTCCGTAATGATGGGACAACGCCCTTTCTATTTTTTCAGTAACTTCCTTTACTGTAAGTGTAGATTTAGTCATTAAAAGTAATCCTCTTTTCTCAATATTCGTGTTAATCTTTTACCTCTAAAACTGTATAAGTTCTCTGTAGACATTTTCATAATCCACAGCCGACCTTTCCCAACTGAAGTCGAGACTCATGATATGCTCTACCAAAGCCTTCCATTCATCATTTTTATGATATAGATCTATGGCTCTGTTTAAAGCATCTTTCATGGATGCTGCATCCAAACCGGAAAAAGTGAATCCATTGCCTTCTCCTGTCGAATAATCTCTTATTGAATCCTTAAGTCCTCCGGTTTCACGTACCACAGGTACAGCACCGTATCTGCAGGCTATCATCTGTGAGAGTCCGCAGGGCTCCGAAACAGAAGGCATAAGGAAAATATCCGCTCCGGCATATATCCTGCGTGACAGCGCATTGTCAAATTTGAGGTTAATGCTTACCTTGCCGGGGTATTGACTTTCCAACCACTTGAAATAATTCTCATATTCCACATCGCCCACACCCAACACGATAAGCTGTACATTTTCCTGTACAAGAGATTCCATAACTTCCTCCACCATGCCCATACCTTTGTGGTATACCAGTCTGGATACAATGGCAATAAGAGGTGAATCCGAATCAATGTTTAAACCTATATATTCCTGAAGTCTTCTCTTGTTTTCAGCTTTTCCGGAAGGATCCTTTGCACTGTAAAGCGCATTCAACGAACGATCCACAGCCGGATTGTATGACACTGTAGATATACCGTTTAGTATTCCTCGCATCTTCGACGCATTCCAGCGTATAACATCGGCAAGTCCTTCGGCATAGTTGGGATCCTCAAGCTCTTTGGCATAGGTCGGGCTTACAGTAGTCACAATGCTGGAGCTTTCAATTGCGCCCTTGATAAGATTTACACAACCCTGATACTCCACCAATCCCACAGATTCTTCCGGCAACCCGAATACATCACTTATAATGGACATTCCGAATTTACCCTGATAAGCAATATTATGAATCGTGAACACACTCTTAAATCCATAATGATATATAGACATATTATATATCGGAATAAGAGCTGACTGCCAGTCATTGGCATGAACAATATCCGGCCAGTAGTTCAGCTCCTTAAACATCTCCATAACGGAACGACAGAAAAAACCATATCTTTCTCCGTCATCATAGTATCCGTAAATTCCGTCTCTGTCGAAATAGTATTCGTTGTCAATGAAATAAAAGGTTACGCCGTTCATCTTTAGTTCAAAGACACCGCAATACTGGCTCCTCCATCCAAGCAACACGTAGAACCATTTGACAAAAGTCATATTCCCACGATATTTTTCTTCTATACCTCGGTACAGAGGAAGCACGACTCTGACATCAAGATTTCCGCAATTTGCAAGCTCAACAGGAAGTGAGCCGCAGACTTCTCCAAGACCTCCGGTACCAACAAACGGCTGTGCCTCGGACGTCACGAATAACACGGATTTTTTTTCTCCATCTCCCTGCTCTTTCATTTCTATACGGGCACGCGAATCCTTTTGAGTCTCTATCCTGACTGACTCTTCCTTGGAAGTGCCTATCTTGGCAGCCTCTGTCTTTGAAGTCTCTATTTTGACCATATCGCTCTTCTTTGACTCTATTCTTTCGGTATTGTTATTATTTGTCATAGCCTTTCTCCCTTATTATGTAAACCAGATTCTATAATATTTCATCTCTTCCTATAAAGAACGGATGTCCTTCACAACCTGCTATGATCCTGCCGCGGCTTGCCACAACTCGTTTGTCCGTTACGATATAATCCATAGACACTCCGCTTTCTATGATACTGTCGTTTAAGATAACACAGTTTTTGACCACTGCATTTTCGTCTACCCTCACACCTCTGAACAATACGCAATTTTCTACCGTACCGTCTATAACACATCCGTCGGAGACAAGAGAATTGGTAACTTTTGCATTGGCTCCGTATCTGGTGGGTGCAGAGTCCTTTACTCTGGTAAATATGGGATAGCCCGCCTTCTCAAAAAGCTCAGACCTGATTCCTTCATTGAGCACATCCATATTAGCTTCAAAATATTCATTCAGATTGGCAATATTTCGGGCATATCCTTTAAATTCGTAACCCATTATGTTGATCCTGGATGCCTCTCTTGGTAATACCTCTCTTGAAAAGCTCTTGAATCCGTAAGTGATGGAATCCCTCAATATCGAAAGCAGAAGCGATCTCTTCATAACCCAAATATTCATGGAATAATTGTTCTTTCCGATACGCCAGTTGAGATTGGCTACGCTGGTCACGCGTCCGTTCTCACTAAGTTCAAATACAATGGCATCGCCGGGTATTTCCACCGGATACTCCGCCGTTCTATAGACTGCGGTAACATCGGCACCTGAAGAAACATGCTGCTCTATGATATCCGCATAGGGAATATTGGCGAGGATATCGCAGTCTGTCAAAAATACAAGATCCGCCTTTGATGCTTCAAGTCCCCCGATCGCATTCTGCATAGCCTCAAGCCTGTTTGTATACAAAGGTCCGCTCATGGCTTCCACATAAGGAGCAATAATCCTGACACCGCCGTTCTTACGGTCAAGATCCCAGTCCTTTCCTGATCCCACATGCTTCATAAGGCTGTTGTACTTGGTCTTGGTGATAATAGATACTTCTCCGACCCCGGAATTAACCATATCGGAAAGAACAAAGTCTATCATACGATAACGCGATGCAATCGGAACAGATGCTATGGTACGCCATCTGGTCATTTCCGGAAGGGCTCTGTCATGTATATTCGAAAAGATAAGTCCCATCGTCCTCATATACGCACCTCCCCTCTGATAGGCGAATCCGCCTCAAGAACTACACCGGCACCAACGCGAGCTCCATCGGGTATCGTTGTGCGATCCCCTAACACCGTAATCTTGTCTAAAGCTATCTCCCTGGGTTCTCCAACAGCAGCTGTCTTTCCAATCTGAACATTGCTGGAGATTACCGAATAATTGACCATGGCTCCGGCTTTGATCACTGTATTTGGCATCACTACCGAATCTCTTACTATGGCTCCTTTTTCCACGGTAACATTACCAAAAATCACGGAATTTTCTACAGAGCCATGTATATCACAACCTTCTGCAATAAGGCAATTCTTAAGCTCTGCTCCATCGCCTATAAAATGCGGATGTCTAGGCTCATGCCTATAGAAAATCTTCCATGTTTCTTCTCCAAGATTCATGCCCTTGTCAAAATCTATCATATCCATATTGGACTGCCAAAAGGATGATATAGTACCTACATCCTTCCAGTATCCCACAAATGCATGTGTATACATTCTGCAGCCGTCAGATAGCATCTTGGGAATCACGTTTTTCCCAAAATCGTTTTCGGAATCCGGATCTGCATCATCCTCCTCAAGATATTTCTTAAGTACATCATAGGTAAAAATATATATTCCCATAGACGCCTTGGTACTGGTGGGATGAGCCGGCTTTTCATCAAAAGCCGTAATTGCCTCGTCTTCATCAGTGGTGAGAATACCAAATCTGGAGGCCTCCTCTATAGGTACGTTTATAACAGCAATGGTGCAGTCCGCGTTTTTGTCCTTGTGCTGCTGCAACATCCTGTTGTAGTCCATCTTGTATATGTGATCTCCCGAAAGTATGATTACATATTTGGGCATGTATTTGTCCATAAACGGTATGTTCTGATATATGGCATTGGCTGTGCCTTTGTACCAGTCAGTACCCTCCGTCTTCTGATATGGCGGAAGCACATGGGCTCCTCCAAAATTTCTGTCCAAATCCCAGGGTTCGCCGTTTCCGATATAATCATTAAGCTCCAACGGCTGATATTGAGTGAGTACACCTACCGTATCAATACCTGAGTTGATGCAATTAGACAGCGGGAAATCTATGATTCTGTATTTTCCACCGAAATAAAGCGCAGGCTTTGCTATATCCTTTGTGAGCGGATAAAGCCTTGATCCCTGGCCGCCTGCCAAAAGCATTGCCACGCATTCTTTTCTTCGCATCATAGTCATTCCCTCCTTTCAGTTAGTATAATAATCATCTCAAAACCACTGCTCCTAACGGTGGAAGTGTGATTTCCAGATAATGCGATGACGGATCTTTGAGATCTTTAATCGCTTTGATATCTCCCTTATTGAGGACGCCATGTCCTCCGTACATGATCTCATCCGTATTAAATATTTCATGATATATACGTCCTCCGCGAACGTTGATCCTATAGTTTTCCCAAACTGCAGCTGCGAAGTTGATAATAAATATGAGTTCCTTTTTTTCTTTTGATATGCGGCGATAAGCAAAAACATTTCTGTTTGCATCATCTGCCACCACCCATTGCAGACCGTCCCAGGAATCATCAACCTCCCACATTTCACGATGTTTTTGGTAGAAGTGATTCGCATCCCGTACGAAATCCCTAAGCTGTCTGTGTTTTTCAAAATCCAGAAGATTCCAGTCAAGCTGCTTATGATAAGACCACTCTTCAAACTGACCGAATTCGCTGCCCATAAAGGTAAGCTTCTTTCCGGGTGAACTGAGCATATACATAAGGAATCCTCTGAAACCATTGAATTTGTCTTCATATTCCCCCGGCATT
>CAJOOT010000091.1 GCA_905236215.1 uncultured Eubacterium sp. | reverse complement strand
CGGGAAAAAAAGCGGGATAAGATGGAGAAACTCGAAAAGCCCGTAGAGGAAACAAGCCGCATGAAACTTTCTCTTGAACCCCTTTTTGAGAGTGGTAAGGATGTTCTGATTGCAACGGGACTTTCTAAGGGCTACAGCGGAAAAAAACTTTTTGAAGACCTTTCGTTTGATATAAGACGAGGTGAACGTGTGGCGCTTATTGGCGATAACGGTACCGGTAAGACCACATTGCTCAAAATATTATGTCAACTGACCGATGCGGATTCGGGAGAAGTTCGTACGGGAACGAATGTCAGGATAGGATATTATGACCAGGAGCATCAGGGGCTGGATATGGAAAGTACCCTTACCGATGAGATAGGCAACGCTTATCCTGACCTTACTCAGACCAAGATAAGGAATACGTTGGCGGCCTTCCTTTTTACAGGTGATGATGTATTTAAGAGGGTAAAGGACTTGAGCGGAGGAGAAAGAGGACGGGTTTCACTGGCCAGACTCATGCTTTCCGGAGCAAACCTCCTTATGCTGGATGAGCCTACAAATCACCTTGATATGGTCTCTGAAGAGATACTTGAAGAAGTGTTGAACGGATACACGGGTACGGTTTTTTTCGTGTCTCATGACAGATATTTCATTAACAGCGTCGCCACTCGTGTGATTTGCCTTAAAGACGGAAAGATAAAGAGTTATCCCGGTAATTACGATTATTATCTGGAAAAGACGGCACAGGAAGCGGAGGCTGCAGACGATAACGGCGCATCATCTTCAAAGGCATCAGCCTCAACTTCGGATTCAAAGGCGGCCCGTGAAGAGGCAAAGGCCAAAGAGGCTCTGCGTCGCAGACGTGAGAAAGAAATAAATGAGATAGAAAAGAAAATAGAGGAACTTGAAGAAAAAAAGAAGGCGCTGGAAGAGGAACTGAATAATCCCGCCATAGCCACCGCCTCCGGAGAACTTGCGCGTATTGCATCCGAGCTTGATAAGGTATCGTCTGAGCTGGACGATTCCTATGAAGCCTGGGAAGAGCTTGCTTAGATCAGCCTGCAGAGCCCATAAGGGCAGAAACCACGAAGGTTACTATCATGGCTGCGACAAGCACTATCACTATGATTGCAGCAAAAAGCCTTTTCTTTTTGGAGTTTCTCCACATAACTGTCACCTCACTCTGAAAGGAGAATAGACCGTGCAAAATTTTTTTGAACATTTAAAAATGCCGGTATTTCCTATATTTATGGTAATGATCGTGGTGTTTGCCGTGATCCGCTTCAAGATCAAAAATGCCGGTAAACACGACCGGGATCTCGAGAAAGACTTCTGGGACCGTGAAAATGAAGCAAATGCTGTCCGGGCAGTCGACATTACCACACTCGATTATATCACAATTCCGCTGGATACGCTCCCTCTTCATGTCACAAAAACAGATGATAAACCCGAAGGTGACAGTGAAGCGGAGGAATGTGCGCGGGTAATCACTGCAATGTCCGAAAAGAAGGTACTGAACCTGACGGGAAAGACCAATACCGACCTTAAGTATGAATACGGTCCCGGAAATCTGGATTTTATGATGCAGTGTGATGAAAATTTTACCATATTGGTAAGGAGTTTGGGAAATCTTGGGGTAAGGCTTGATGAACTCGGGCACGGTATAGAGGCTATGGTAATATTGGAATATGCGGTATCCATAGGCTCAGATATCAAAAAAACATATACGCTTTTGGGAGAGATATATGCCAGAACAGGATCCGTGAAGAAGCTTGAGGACTTAAAAAAGAAGGCAGAAGAGCTGCCTTCTTTATCCAAAACAGGTATAATCAACGCTCTTAATGAGCTTTAACGCAGTATTTTCTTACGAAACACAGTTCGCATTTGGGATTTCTTGCGGTACATATTGTGCGCCCGAATGCAATAAACTGGAGGTTTATCAAAATCCAGTGATCCTTATCCACCTCGCGCATAAGATCGTATTCTATCTTTTCGGGGTCATCGTTTGTTGTGAGTTTGAGACGTTTGGCAATCCTTTTTACGTGGGTATCCACTACCACGCTGGGCTCGTGAAAAATATTACCCCGTATGACATTT
>CAJOOT010000090.1 GCA_905236215.1 uncultured Eubacterium sp. | reverse complement strand
TCTGGGATAACCCGCCTTGATCAGATCCTTGTGAAAATCAAAACATCTGGTAAAGATCTCATCCGTATACGGGCTTGGAGATATAAGATGATCCCACCTTCTGGAGTGGCGCCAGAAATTTGCCTTGTAATTCTCTATTCCCTCGTTTCCGGCCATAAACACATCTTCCATATCGAGAGCCAACAGCTTAAGCGGTGTGCCGTGCCAGGTTTGGATATACTCCTGGTCTTCTTTTTTTACAATATAGTCAGGCTGACGGGTATTGAATATCCAAAGCCCCGCCTTAGCCATGAGCTTGTGGTATTTGCGAGAAAACCTTGTAACAATCCGGGCACTGCCCGGCACGGTGAATTTTCTTCCCCGAGCTCTTATCCAGTAAATCTTATACTTTTTGTCCAGACCTTTTTCCACCATATACTCATATATAGCTCTTGGATTACACCCATAGCTTCTTCCGAGCATGCACTCAAACAGGATGATGTTGTGATCAACCTTTGTGTGCTTGAGTTGCCATTTTATATACAACTTCTTTACAAAAATATGGTGTATGAAGATAAATAATGCCTTTAGCTTATTTGTTATTCTCCACATTTACTAACTCCTCCGTTCATACACTTTCTCTTGGGCAGAGGCACTGATAAGCGCATCACATACGCGTTTTGAAGCTCCTCCTCCAAAAGGATCAAATTTCAGGTTAAATTCGGTAATCTTGTTTTTTTCTTTTTCATCTGCGCCCAACAGCGCTTTTTTTACAGCTTTGGAAAGATTCCTCTCATCCGTGACCACCTCTCCCGGAAGCTCCTCAACAGGAAAATAAAAGTCTCGGATCGAACGATACTTCTCAAGATCATACATATAAAAAACCATGGGTCTTTTGAGGATGGCATAATCAAAAAACACACTTGAATAGTCTGTTACAAGGACATCCGCGCACAGATAAAGGGCATTTAAATCTCTGTAAGAGCTTACATCCTTAAGCCTGTCCCCATATTGCGAAAAATCTTCTCCCGCAGTCACAAAGTAATGTGTCCTTAAGAGCAATACCGTATCCGGTGGCAATGTATCCATAAAAGCCTTAAGATCAAGACCCAGCTTAAAATCTATGCCTTCGGCATAAGTTGATCCCGTCGAAGGGTTCAGTGCATCTTCTCTCCAGGTAGGAGCATAAAGGACTGCCCTCTGACCTTCTTTAAGGCCGATATCCTCTCTCATCCTCTGCACTTCTTCTCTGGTTGCAGCATGAAGGATATCATTTCTGGGATAACCCAGCTCCATTATCTTATCAGCAGTTCCAAGTCTGTCAAGTCCAAAAGCCGTAGTCATGGCTTTTGTATAGAAGCCCGACGGAGAAAGAAGAACGTCAAACCGCTTTGCTTCGGTAATATAACTGTAGCACAGACTCTTTTTGTCATCCGCTATTCCCGAATACTCCCCTACATCAAAGCCGAGACGCTTAAAGGGCGTCCCGTGCCAGGTCTGAATATATAATTGGTCATCCTTTTTGGCAATACCGTCAGGCAGTCTGTTGTTGAAGACCCAGTATCCGGCCTTTGCCATAATCTTTTCAAATTCCGGCGAGCCATATTTCACAAGTAAAGTTCTTTCATCGGAAAGGTCTTTGAAATCTTCAGGTGCAACAAAAGCCCATACAAAATGAAATCCCCGGTAATCCGGACACGACTTCATATATTCGTATATGGCTTTGGGGCTGCAGGCATATTGCCGCCCCGAGTATGCCCCGAAAACAACAAGCTTTTGATCCGTGGCAATACCCCCGGTAGCAGCCTTAAATCTGCGCCTTCGCAAAGCAGCCCGAAGCCTTATGATAAGACGTTTCAATGCAGGAAATTTGAAAATCAGCGCTTTTAAAAAAGATTTTTTCAATATTATTTCCCTTTTAGATCATTTTTTATCTGAGTGGATGAAATCTCAGGTGTACGCGGAAGATATACAACCTCGCAATCTTCCTTAAGGAAGTCGAACTTACCCTCCCAGTCGTCTCCTATAACAAAAGTATCCACACGGAATTCCCTGACATCCGACTTCTTCTGTTCCCAGCTTTCCTCCGGAATAACCAGGTCGACATAACGTATAGCCTCAAGCAGTCTCTTTCTCTCCTCATAGCTAAAATAGCATTTCTTCTGCTTTTCGTTCCAGTTGAACTCATCAGTGGAAAGCGCCACGATAAGATAATCTCCAAGCGCTCTCGCACGCTGAAGGAGGTTAACATGTCCGTAATGTAACAGATCGAATGTACCGTAAGTGATGACTTTTTTCATCTATAATTCCTCCGATTCTTTTTTTATAAGATCACATATTTTAGAACAGCACGGGCCTTTTTCCAAGTGAAAGAAATCCCTTATGCTGTTTTGTTTTGCTTTGTCATATTGCCCCGCAAAGGCATTTTCCACACTTTTCTTAAAAGCCCGAAAATTTCCGGGTCTGTCCCCGGGAGTAACAGCATCATAGGAGAAGTTGAATCCATGTTCCTTTTCATATTCCTCAAGATCGTACGGCAAAAACACCATAGGTCTTTCAAGCATCAGATAATCTATATATATACTGGAATAATCCGTAATAAGCAAGTCAAACATAGAAAGATATTCCATTATGTCATCTGCTTTATCTTCATTAAAGAGTCTTACTCTCTTGCTTTGAAACGCGGAAGCATCTGCAGTTTCAAAAGAATGAGTCCTGATAAAAAGCACCGTGCGATTTTTTTCGAGGAATTCTTCAAGTTCTTTTGCTTCGAAATCCTCGAACGGGAAAAATGTGACCGGCTTGTTTCTCCTATAAGTGGGCGCATAGAGAATCAGCTTATCATATTCGGGAAGCGGCTCATCTTTAAAAAGCTTTCCTGTAACGTTTTCCCTGTCAAATGCTTCAAAGATAACATCACACCGCGGCTCACCCATAATCCTTATCTTTTCCTTTGGGATATCAAAACTTCTTTGCATTACCCGCGCCACTTGCCGTGAAGTCGCCATCACATCCGTGTAGTTGTCGGAAAAGATCTTTCTAAAATACAACTTGTGCAAAACGCCTTCTCCCGGATCGAGCAGCGCTATCTTTTTGAGCGGCACTCCATGCCACAGATTGACTATAAGACGACCTTTAGACAACCCTGTTCCATACATCGGAAGCCCTGCGGAAGTAAACCAGACCCCGGCCTTTAGCACTGTAAGAGCCCCCTCATCCGTTTCCGTATTGATAAAATAGTCTTCTCCGTATTTTTCAGCAAGCTCTTTTTGTTTTTCAGGATCGTTGATAACGTATCTGGGACGAATATCGGGAAGATTTTTCCTGACATACAAAAAAAGATACTTTGAGTTGTAGTTGAATGAACGATTTTCGGTAGAAGAAAAAATCCACAGATCTTTTTCCCTAACATCCCCCGCCTTTTTCAGTAGACGTTTTGTCCGAAATATCGCTTTTAGTCTGTTCATAGCCTGATTCCGGTGCCTCTGTATTTTAGAAAACCCTTTATGGTATATATTCCGAAATAATAAAGTGAAGAAACAAACGGAATACCCATAAGTCTGTATACTCCCCACCTCATACGGGCGGATTTTAACTTGGACCTGGATTTTCCTCCCGAAGAAAGACGGCTGGCCAGATAAGGCGTATTAATACCGACACATGGGCCGTATTTCTTTAATATGTTGAGCCAGAGTATATAATCTTCATGCAGTTCTTCATGCGACATACCAAATTCACGGACAGGATCCGCTTTTGCCAATACCGACGAACATGCTATGGTATTGTCTCCAAGAATCATCTTCCACGTAACCTTTTGAGGTACTCCTATACAATACCCCGTCTTCTTTCCGTCTTCCCGGATAAGCGCTCTGGCCGTGGCGCACATCGCCGCTCCACTCTCTTCCATAGCAGCCAACTGAGCCTTTATCTTACCCTGTCTCCAATAGTCATCTGCATCAAGAAACGCTATATACTCTCCCTTAGCCTTCCTTATGCCTATATTACGGCTTTCGGCCACGCCGATGTTTTCCGCATTATGTAAACTAATTACCCAACCGGGAAAATGCGCGGCAATATCATCGACTATGCGACCTGTAGCATCTGTGGATGCATCGTCTATTACGATAACCTCGATAGATGCTCCGGCAGGCATTTCCTGACGCATAGCCGAATATACTGATTTTCTGATAAATTCCTGTGCGTTTCTTGCCGCTATAATAACACTAACTTTATTTTCCATTATCCCAGGCGATGTTCCAAAACATCGGATATAACCTCAAGAGCCTTTTCTTCATCAGATCCTTCGCATACAATGCGAATTGCGTCTCCATCTCCGAGGGCCGCCCCCAAAAGGCTGAGCATACTCTTGGCATTGGCTTCACCGCCCTGGTACTCCAGCCTTATGATGCTCTTAAAATTAACTGCCTCCTTGCACAATGCACCGGCAGGTTCTACGTTGAGTCCCAACGGACAATTGATGTTCAGTTCTTTGCTAACCATTTTTTTACTCCACAGCTTTTACGATGATGTCTGCCAGCTCTCTGGCTTTTCTGTCAATAAGCTCTTTATCCTCACCCTCTATCATAACACGTACCAACGGTTCTGTTCCTGACGGTCTGATCAGGACGCTTGCTTTTCCGTCAAAGAGTTCTTCTGTCTCTTCTATGGCTTTCACTATTTCCGGATATTCCATGTATCTTTCTTTTTTGTCATTGGGTACCGGAGCATTGATAAGTACCTGCGGCATCACTTCCATAACGGTGGAAAGCTCTGACATAGTCCTGTCTCCGCTGACAAGAGCCTGCAGTATATGTAATGCCGAAAGCAATCCGTCTCCCGTAGTGTTCTCATCAAGATAAATGATATGTCCGGACTGCTCTCCTCCGAGGCTTGCGTTTATCTCCCTCATCCTCTCAAGTACGTATCTGTCTCCAACCTTGGTTTTTTCCAGTTTAAGTCCGTTCTTTTCAGCCGAAAGGAAAAGTCCCAAATTACTCATTACGGTAACGACAAGTGTGTTCTGTTTGAGAAGTCCCCTGTCTTTCATGTAAAGGGCGCTGATGAGCATTAGCTTATCTCCATCCACCACTTCTCCCTTTTCATCCACAACAAGAAGTCTGTCCGCATCGCCGTCAAACGCAAGACCTATATCCGCCTTTTCATCGACAACTCTTTTCCGGAGTTCTTCCAAATGCGTTGATCCGCAGTTTCTGTTTATGTTGAGGCCATCGGGATGATCGTGAATGGCAATGACTTTGGCACCAAATGAGTTAAGTGTGCGTATGGAAGTCTGATATGATGCTCCTTCCGCACAATCTACTACTATCTTAAGTCCCGAAAGATCCACGGGAACCGTCTCCCTGGCAAAGTGAACATATTTGTCAACCGCATCAGTAGCTCTGGTAATTCGGCCTACATGGGGACCGGTGGGAAAGGTAATCCCGTCCATATTTGTTCTGATATAGGACTCTATCTCGTCTTCCAATGAGTCGGAAAGCTTGAAACCCTCTCCGTTAAAAAACTTGATACCATTGAATTCCATGGGATTATGGGATGCTGATATAACTACACCCGCATCGGCGTTCTGCGTTCTGGTGAGATACGCAATGGCGGGCGTCGGTACTACGCCCACATGTATGGCGTTGGCTCCTACCGAGCAGATACCTGCCATCATGGCATTGGCAAGCATCTCACCCGAGATTCTGGTATCGCAGCCAACGAGAATAGTCGGCTGATGTGCATTCTGTCTGGTCAGAACATACGCACCGGCCTTTCCCAGCTGCATAGCAAGATCCACCGTGAGCTCGCTGTTGGCCACACCGCGCACTCCGTCCGTTCCAAACATTCTATCCATTTTTTCCTCCTGATTATTCGGCGCTTTCACCGACAATAATGACGGTCACCGGTTCTTCTTCCAATTTAACATTATTCGGCAGCGAAACATCAAGGGTGATTGTATTCGCGCCAACTACTGCATTTGACATATCCGCTGATACTGTCAGATCTTCTGCCGAGATCAACCCGGCAGATTCTGCCGGGCACTCAAGTGTTATGTCAACATAATCAGCATAGTATAATACATCATATCCTTTCGACAGATTCTTAATATTTATAGACTCTACCGGATAGCTGACAGAAACTTCTTCATAAGGAATAATGGTGACAGTAACCTCTACTATATTATCGACTCCCACCAGTATGATACCCTCAGGAAGATACTGCTCAAAATCCACCTCTACAGTGGTCTCTTTGGATAAGCCCTCAACAGACACTTCACTTTCGGGGATTTCTATACTATTTACAGCAGACAAAGCATCTGCACTTCCTGCTATCGTGATTGTTTCAGGATCTACGGCGACATCACTCACCTCATATCCTTCAGCGGGAGTTCCGCTGTAAAGAGCTGTGAGAGATACCTCCTTTTTCTCATAAAACGTAATATCCACACTTACCTTGCTTTTGGATAGTTCAAGTCTGTCTGTGGATATCTCGTTACCCTCGGAATCATACAATACCGGTCTGGTACGGGCAACTGTCTCGGAACTTAACCCCTCCACATCCACAGAAGCTACTGCCGTAGAAATCTGATCGACTATAGATGCCGGTCCGGTGACTGTAATCTTTTTGGGTGTACATTCCTTGGTGCCGACCACATAGCCTTCAGCCGGGATTCCTGTAGTGGCTACAGACACCTCAATTCGCATACTTTCCTCAGATTCTAAAGCTACATTTATGGTTTTCTCGTATGAATCTACTCTTACCTGAGAGGCATATCTGTTAACCGAAACCGAAAGCGGTACTTCGTGTTCTCCATCTGTAAGGTCATCGGATATGCTGCTAAAATCCGCAACAGCATTGAAATCCGAAGCAGACAGATTTTCCATAACGCTTCTCGAAGCAGTCACGGTAACTCTTACCGTATCCGCATCTCCCACAAACTCATAGACCTTTTCTGCCGTTTCCAAAAGTTCGGTGTTTGCGGTAGTCACGCTGACAGTAAATGTCTTAGTGATATCCGGATCCTCAACATTGACCACTATAAGCCAAAGCGCTATGGCAAACAGTACCGACAGGATCTTCAGTCCGAAGTTATTGAATATCGCCTTAACGATCTTCCTGAACATCTTTCTTCCTCCTTACGGCAATATTCTTCAATCCTCGCCGGTCTTCCATATTGTCTGTAGCAAATGCCACCATCGTATTTTTCAGCTTGTCCGGAGTAACTCCCACGGAAAGCTTACCTTCCCTTGCGTATGAAATCTTTCCTGTCTCCTCCGATACAACGATGGTAAGCGAATCCGAGACCTCACTGATGCCGACAGCCGCTCTGTGTCGGGTACCGAACTCCTTGCTTATCGAGCTGTTGTCCGAAAGCGGCAGATAGCAGGTACCCGCAACAATGCGCCATTCTCTGACTATGACAGCGCCATCATGAAGCGGTGTATTATGCTCAAAAATATTGATCAAAAGCTGTCTTGAAACCAGTGCATCTATCTCTATGCCTGTACGTACGTATTCGTCCAACGGAACATCATGTTCAAATACAATCAGCGCTCCGGTCTTTGCCTTTCCCATTTCAACAGCTGCGGATATGATCTCGTCAGCCATCTTTTCCGCACGCTCTCTTGCCAGCTGATCTGCCGCACCGATACTAAACAGGCCTTTAAAAAAGTGTCTTCTGCCCAGATGTTCCAGCGCATTCCGAAGCTCCGGCTGAAACACTACTATAACCGCAATAATTCCCACGCTGACAAGCTTTTCCGCCAGCCATAATATGGTGTTCATTTGGAATACGGCGGCTATGGCAACAAATATTATGATAAGCAGTATCCCCTTAAACAGTACCCATGCGCGGGTACGCTTAACCCATGCCATGAACTCATAAAGAAGGAAGGCAATGATGATAATCTCTATAACATCTATGACGGTAATCGATGTGGGTACCATCCAATAGAGATATTTGCTCAACACACTGGATATAGCGTCAATATTTGACATCCCTGCCTTCTCCTTTCCCTGTCTTCGGAACAGCTTTTATGTAATAGACATAATCTTCATCTTCGGTCTCCAGATATTCCGTACGGGCGGAGCCTAAAGACCTGTCCATAAATATTATGAAACCTGCAGACGCAAGTGAAACCAAAAACGAGAGCATAACGGACAGCGGCTCTATTTCCACGCTTCCGGTCAAGCCTGCAATAAGCGGAGCCAAAAGGTTTACAATAATACCTGATGCTGCCGCTATATAACAGGACATGGCATAGGGCAACCTTCTGATAACACTCACCATAACAGTAACACAGCCGGTCAGTACAATGGTGAATATAAACGCCGTGTCCTGTTTAAACGCTTCTGATACAAGGGTAAGCGGTGATGAGTCACCTCCCGGCGAAAGAGCCGAGCCAGCTACTGAAACCCACTTAAGTGCACCGAAAACCAAAACCCCGGCGCAGGCACTTGCCGATGCCGACGGTTTTTTCAAAAGTCCCAACGATACCGGCATAACAAAGGGTAAGCCCACAGCGCACAACAAAGCACCTATAACAGTGATAATCGGTGCGTCATCAAAAAACAACATGACAAGAAAAAATATCACTGCAAATAGAAGCCCCAAAAACAAGGCAAGCATCAAAGATATCCCAAAAGCCAGATAAATACATTCAGCCGCTCCGAAAAACGCCATAAATCCGGATGGCAAAAAAGCGCACAAAGCTCCTCCTAAAATGGCAATAATTATGATACTCCCACCCGGCGCCTGTAGCGTAACCCCGGCCTTTATGGTAAGAATCATGCATAGAGCTATAAGGAACTTTAATATCATCACTATGAATATTTCTTTTTCGCCGATAAATCTTCGGCAGTCTTCGCGCATAGTTTCCAACAGATCAGGATGTCCCTCTCTTAAGTTTAACTCAAAGCCTTTGGTAAAGCTCTTCGAGCAATTTTGTGTATTGCCCGGATTCTCGTTTTATTCTTTTAAAGCGTTTTCCTGCCACTATCCAGGAAAATATCACATAGATTACGACTCCTGTTACATATATGAGGACCGCAGCCATAATGAGGCTCCCTATATCCATGGAAACATCCGTAATATCCATGTCCCTTACCAGCATCATAAACAATATCGCCGATATGCCATAGCCTGCCGTATAACAGAAAAAACCCTTTAGACGGGCGCACGAAAAAAAATCCGATTTTTTGAATTTTTCCCGGAGTTTTAAGTCTTTTCCAAACTTTCTCTCCATAATGGCAAGCCTGGCCTCTATCCTGATACGTTCTGCATCTGCCATAGATATTCCCCCATATATGAGAAAAATGGTCATACACGGTAAATTATATCATATACATAGCGCAAATTAAAGAGAAGCCGGACACTTTCGTGTCCGGCACAAGTT
>CAJOOT010000089.1 GCA_905236215.1 uncultured Eubacterium sp. | reverse complement strand
TATACCTATACTTATAGATAGTATACCTCTACAGAGCACAAAAGTCAAGGGTTACGGGAATTTTTGTATAATTCCTATAACCCTTGATAAAAAAAGACTTATTCGATTTTCAATTATGCTTCATGAAAGAACCCTGAAAACACTCATAAAGTTCTTGCATTACATTCCGGCTTGTGATATATTATATGAGTTGCAGCGCGCCATAGCGCTTGCGTAGCAGTATCTGAAAATCAGCGGGCTCTTCAGAGAGCACGAGAGTTTACAAGTATTACACGTAAAAGAGGTGAGAAGATCATGAGAAAGGATATCCATCCCGAATATCATCAGGCTACAGTTACTTGCAACTGTGGAAACACATTTGTAACAGGCTCGACAGAAGAGAGTATCCATGTGGAAATTTGCTCCAAATGCCATCCGTTCTATACAGGACAGCAGAAGGCGGCTACAGCCAGAGGACGTATTGAGCAGTTCAACAAGAGATATGGAATTCAGCAGTAACATCAACTATTATGGCCTGTCCTTCGGGGCAGGCTTTCTTTAAATCTATGGGAAATTGCACGATAAGAAACTCGGGTATCGGCGGACAGGCTGTGCTCGAGGGCGTAATGATGAAAAACAAAGATACCTATGCTGTGGCTGTAAGAGAGGAAGATACCGGCGAGATTCGAGTGGAAACTCACGAGACCAAGCGTAATTCTTTTGTAAAAGCAGCACAGAAGGTACCTATAGTCCGCGGAGTGGTTAATTTTGTGGAATCACTCGTGGTTGGTATCCGTACCCTGCTTATTTCTGCTTCTTATGAAGAAGAGGATAAGGAAACTGGAGAGCTGCAGAGGAAAGAACTTACAGATAGCAAGGGAATGGTATTCGGCACAGTGGCGTTCTCGATTATTGTTGCGGTAGTGGTTTTTATGCTCGCACCGTATTGGCTCTCGCTTTTATTTGAAAAGTTTATTGCATCGGTTACAGTGCTGGCTCTTATTGAGGGCTTTATCAGAGTAGTCATTTTTCTGGGATATATTTGGATTATTGCCAGAACCGAAGATATCAAACGTGTTTTCATGTATCACGGTGCAGAACATAAATGTATCAACTGTCTTGAACACGGCAATGAGCTTACGGTTGAAAATGTACGTAACAGTTCACGTTTTCACAAGCGCTGCGGTACCAGCTTTCTTCTCATTGTTATGGTGATAAGTATTTTGGTATTTGCCTGCATCAGAGTTGACTCCGGTGTATGGAGATTTCTGCTCAGGATCATATTAATTCCGGTAGTAGCCGGTATATCATATGAATTTATCAGATTGGCAGGCAGGAGCGATAATAAGTTAGTCAACTTTTTGAGTCGCCCCGGATTGGCTTTGCAGCGTCTTACGACTAAAGAACCGGATGATTCCATGATCGAAGTGGGGATCGCATCTGTGGAAGCAGTATTTGATTGGAAGGAGTTCCTGAAGGAATTCCGTAGGGGGACTGTAATTGACTCTTAGAGACGGCCTTTATTATGGGGAAAAGGTTTTGAAAGATGCCGGAGTGACGGAATACAAGCAGGATGCGTGGATTTTGTTTTCTGCTGTAATTAAAATGGACAGCGCGGGATATCTCGCCAGACAGGACGAGGAATTCTACGAAGAATCCAAGGAAAATTATCGCAGTTTCCTGAAAAAAAGGATAGAACATATACCGGTTCAGTATATTTTGGGAGTGCAGTCCTTTATGGGACATACTTTTAAAGTGTCTACTGATACACTTATCCCCAGAATAGACACCGAGACGCTGGTTGAAGAAGCGCTTAGGGTTGTGGGAGATCAGGACACTATCCTTGATATGTGTACCGGCACAGGCTGCATTCTTATCAGTATTCTCAAGGAACGGCCGCAAGCCTTTGGCAGGGGAGTCGATATTTCCAGACAGGCTGTTAATCTGGCCAGACAAAATGCTGAACTAAATGGTGTTACTGCCGAATTTGAGACCGGTGATATGTTTGAAAAGATTTCGGATGAGTATGATGTTATCGTTTGTAATCCGCCTTATATTGCCGCGTCTGATATGCAGAATCTTATGCCGGAAGTTAGAGATTATGAACCTGAATCGGCACTTAATGGAGGAGCAGACGGTCTGGATTTTTACAGAATAATAGCCAAAGACAGTCCGGCGCACCTAAAAGAGGGTGGAATCATTCTTTTGGAGATAGGTTATAATCAGGCATATGATGTTGAAAGGATATTAAGTAAAGCCGGCTTCACAGATATCAAAGTCATAAAAGACTTGTCGGGAAATGATCGCGTAGTCAAAGCAGTAAGGAGTTCAAATGTTTGACAAGCTTGAAGATCTGGTACACAGATACGAAGAAATAATGCTCGATCTTTCGTCACCTGATGTGGCGAATGACAACAAACGTTTTACGGCGCTTATGAAGGAGCAGGCGGAGCTTGCTCCGATAGTGGAAAAATATAAGCAATACAAAGAAAATCAAAACACCATGGAAGAGAGTCTTTCCATTTTGGATGAGGAAAGCGATGAAGAACTCAAGGCTCTTGCCAAGGAAGAGCTTGCCGAAGCCAAGGAAAAAGATAAGAGCCTTTCCGAAGAGCTTAAGCTCCTGCTTCTTCCCAAGGATCCCAATGATGACAGAAACATTGTTGTGGAGATACGTGCAGGTACAGGCGGAGATGAGGCTGCACTTTTTGCTGCGGAGATTTTCAGGATGTATTCAAAATATGCCGAGTCTCAGCATTGGAAGGTTGAAGTTACCGATGCGGAAGAAACCGGTATTGGCGGCTTTAAATATATTAACTTCCTTGTAAACGGAAACGGAGCATATTCCAAATTTAAGTATGAAAGCGGAACGCATCGTGTACAGCGTGTACCTGAAACCGAGTCTGGTGGCAGGATACATACGTCAGCTATTACAGTGGCTGTACTTCCCGAGGCGGAAGATGTGGAAGTGGAGATTGACATGAACGATTGCCGTTTTGATGTGTTCCGTGCTTCCGGTAACGGGGGACAGTGTGTTAATACCACCGATTCTGCCGTAAGACTTACGCATATCCCCACTGGTATTGTTATTTCCTGCCAGGATGAGAAGAGCCAGATTAAGAACAAAGATAAGGCGTTGAAGGTACTTCGAGCCAAGCTCTACGACCTTGAGCGCCAGAAGGCTCATGAGAAGGAAGCCTCCATGAGACGCTCTCAGGTGGGCTCGGGTGATCGCTCAGAGAAAATCCGTACATACAATTTCCCGCAGGGACGTGTTACCGACCATCGCATTAACCTGACGCTGTATAAGCTTGACAGGATAATGGATGGAGAGATAGACGAGATTACGGACGCCCTGGCAGCTGCTGACAGAGCCGAGCAGTTGGCTGCGGAGGCATCATGATTTGGTGATTATGGTGCCTGTTTTGCCGTCTAAGGCAGCTTTGCATGACGTAAGATTAGTGATGATGGCTGTCCTGTCGGAGTCTTTTTCTACAAAGTCTGCAGCGGCTTCAAATTTGGGGCGCTTGGTTCCTATTCCAAATTGTCCTTCTTCTATATATTGACGGGCTTTTTGCGCGGTGATGTGCCCCAGGGGAGTTTTTTCTCCGGATTTGTCAAGGAGCTGTTGCTCTTCATATGTGAGTATCATAAGATACTGGGCATCGGTCAGCTCGGCAAGTTTGCCGGCGGCAAGATCCTTTTCTATTACGGCGCTGGCTCCTTTTAAAACATTGTCCTGTTCGAGCACGGGTATTCCGCCACCACCACAGGCAATGACTATCTGTCCTGCATCTGCAAGAGCCCGGATGGCATCTGTCTCTACTATGTCAAGAGGTTTTGGCGCAGCTACAATACGTCTGTAGCCACCTTCAGCTTCTACTACAAAATTACCCTTCATTTCTTCAAGTTTGGCATCTTCTTCGTTCATTGTACGTCCAATGACCTTTGATGGATGATAGAAGGCTTCGTCATAGGGATCCACGCATACCTGAGTGAGGATGGTGGATACATTGCGGCTGATTCCCAGATTAAGCAATTGCGTCTTCAGGGCGTTTTGCAGATCATATCCTATGTAACCCTGACTCATGGCAGAACATACCGACATGGGAGCCGGGGTATACTCCGGATGAGCCTGTGAGAACTCATTCATGGCGGTGTGTATCATGCCGACCTGGGGACCGTTTGAATGAGTGATAATAAGTCCATAGCCTGCAGCAGACAGCTCTGCAAGCACTTTGGCAGTCTTAAGGACTGCAGTTTTCTGTTCGGGGAGATTGGTGCCCAAGGCATCATGACCTAAAGCAATAACCATTCTTTTGCTGGTTGACATAATATTAATCCTCCGTCTTTTTCATGTTTTTTTCTTGGAAGTGGCGGATGCATCCGTATTATCGGAGTCATCATCGTCCGGATCTTTGTAGGAATACGCATTTGAAATCTTAGCGTTTTCCGAGGTTAACTCAACGGCATCTCTGTAGTAGGCAACTACCGGAGTGCCTGTTTCAAGCACTGCAAAGAGATCTTCGGCAAATGCATAGGGAACATTTACGCAACCGTGAGAGCCGGATTTCTTGTAAATCTGACCCCCGAATTTGTTTCTCCATGAAGCATCGTGTATGCCTACGTTGTAGGCAAATACCATAAAATAGCTGACGTCCGATTCATAATCCTCACCTACAAGAGTAGCGTCTTTTTCCTGATATATTATCTTGAATACTCCGTCTGGAGTACCATTTCCTTTGGTAATGTTGCCGGAGACAATGTCCGATTCGAGAGTCTTTACGCCGTCTTTGTAGTAATACAGATGCTGATTAGAAAGATCTATCTCGATGTAGGTATCTCCGATATCGTTTTCACCTCTGTAGAGAGCTGTCTGCTCATAGACCGGTTCGCGTTCAACGGAAACGCCTGCTTTAAGATCTGCCAGTATCTGTTCCTTTTCACCTTTTTTATCCACTACCCAGCCATAGTCTCCGCCACCGATTTCAATCGTGTTTCCAAGTGAGGTTTTAAACTCACGCTTTCTGCCATAGGTGTTGTATTTTGAGGCCAGAGTCTGAACATAGTCGGCTATGGCCGATTCGTCGTAAGAGACACTTAAGTCATCGTCTACCATAATCCAACTTGCTATAGTGTCTGTCTCGATGACTTCTGTGGAGCCTTCTATATCGTATGTTATGTTAAGGGAGAGACTGGCGTTTGCAGCTGTCTGAGCATTGGTGACAAGTTCATCCGTAGAGTACCGGTTGGGATTGACATAGTCATCATCATTCAGTGATGTAGTGATTTCAAGTGATAACAGAGCAGCCTTTACCTTGTCTCTTACGTTTTCAAATATCATCTGTGTTCCCATTACTTCAGGAACGATTTCGTACTGAGACGATGACTTGTCGTAAGCTATGGTAGCGTCGACGGGATATGTAATATTTGCTTCGTCAAAGCAGGAAAGAGACAATATTGCATTGTCCATCATTTGGGTGTCATACGCGGCAGAGAGGTCCTGAATAACCTTTTCTTTTTCGGAAAACATATTGGGAATCCAGTTGAAGGCAGTCTGATTATCTAAAGTGTTTTTAAGAAGTCCGTCGTCAGGATAGGTAAGTCCGCAGTCTGAGGCTTTTATGGTCCAGGTATTTGAATCCCTGTCCGTAATGATGATCTCATAGTTTGACATCATGGACTCTACGGCGGCCTGAGCCTCTTCGAGCGTCATTCCCGATATATCCACTTCGTCGAATGTGGTGTGGGGAAAGAAGTGGCCGGTATAATGCACGGAAATTACGATATATATTATGATAATGACAGCGGTAATACCAATTCCGATAAAAAGAGGTGTTTTGGAACGTTTTTTCTGTTCGTGTTTTCTTTGAGATTTTTTTAATCTGTCAACTGATTTCGTAGTCATGTTGCTCTCCCTGGTTCATTTGGGTGGAATTTACCGTACAACATATGATAACACAATTGGCAGCTATTCATAACCCTGTTTTTGCAATCAGAGACAGCATCAAAATAATTGTGCAAAAAGCATATGCAATTATAACAATATGTTCAAAAAAGAAGATTTAGACATTAAAAATATCTGAAAAAAGTCTTGACAAAAGCAACAAAGACAGATAAAATGTGAACATACAAAAGAAATAAGAGGAAGCGAAAGGCTTTGAAGATCCCGGGGGATAGATTTTTAGGAAGGAAATTACCGGGAAATAAGAAACAGGAGGTGCGGTCCAAAGGGAAATTTAGTTTAACAGCTCGAAGTTTTTAGAGAGGAAGGTACAGTCCAATGCACAATCGACACGATGTCTGAACAGATACTGGCTCCGGTAAGTAGTAATCAGAAAGAAGTGAGGAAATGTCCTGCACTTGCCAGCCGGTTAAGCAGTGGAAGGGAAGACGGGTAAATGATCAGTAGATATTTTGATCGTGTAGAAAGGAACCAGAGAAATCTACGAAAGGGGTACAGTCCAATGTACTTAGAAGAACCAACAGAATAGAGGGCGTCATTCGATACTGATATAGCATTCGGGTGACGCCCTCAATCGTGTCTGTAAGACAGCTTATAGCACTTTATTACTAACCTTCAATTTTATTTGTCCGAGAGATAATCTACTTCTTCTACCTGATGTTTTTTCTTGTAGCTGGCGAAGCAGCCGTCAACATGCTTTGAATCGGGTTTTCTTGTGAACACCGATACCACCGGGATGATAATAAATCCGGCAAGCATAGCGAACGCTCCACAGTTGATGGGAGACTGAAGTATTTCCGGGAAAATACCCTTACATGCCATATTCAGAATCATGATACCTGCGCCAAAAGCAAAGTTTACATAGCAGGCGGCAGCGGTTACTTTTTTCCAATACAAAGAGTAAAGGTAGGGAGCGAGGAATGCACCTGCCATGGCGCCCCATGATATGCCCATCATCTGGGCAATGAATGTGACGGAGCTCTTGTACTGGATAACGGCCAGGATGACCGAAATCAGGATAAATATCACTATCAGTATTCTCATCCACAAAACCTGTTTCTTTTCCGGCATGTCTTTTTTGAACTGGCCTTTGATCACGTCTATGGTCAGTGTGGAACTTGATGTTAACACCAGTGACGACAATGTGGACATTGAAGCTGAAAGCACCAATATTACCGTAAGACCTATGAGCACAGGCGGAAGATATGACAGCATTGTGGGTACGATGGCATCAAAGCCCGAAGCTTCCACATCCACCACATTGGAATAAAGACGTCCCAGCCCACCGTGGAAATAGCTTCCTCCTGCTACGATGATGGCGAAGATTGTGGAGATGATAGCTCCTTTTTTGATGGCTCCTTCGCTTTTAATGGCATAAAACTTCTGGATCATCTGGGGGCAGCCCCATGTACCCAGAGATGTCAGGATGATTACACCCAGGAGATTTAGAGGATCCGGTCCTAAGAAAGATGCAAAAATACCGGGTGTGGTCGAAACTGATTCGTCGGTAACTCTCGCAAGAGTATCCATGGTAGAGGTAAGACCTCCGTTTGTTTGTATGACTGCCAGGATGATAGCGCAGATACCGAAGATCATGATTATTCCCTGGATAAAGTCATTTACGGCGGTTGCCATATATCCTCCGGCTACCACATATATTCCCGTCAACACAGCCATTACAATGATGCATACCGTATAATCTATATTAAATGCCATGGCAAACAGCCTGGAAAGACCGTTATAGAGCGAAGCTGTATACGGAATAAGGAAGATGAACACTATAAGTGAAGCGAAGATTTTAAGACCGTTGCTTTGGAAACGCTCTCCGAAAAACTGTGGCAGTGTAGCTGAATCAAGGTGCTGTGTCATAATACGTGTACGACGTCCCAGTACTACCCATGCCAACATGGATCCGATAAGAGCGTTGCCTATACCTATCCATGTGGATGCTATACCGTATTTCCAACCAAACTGCCCCGCATAACCAATGAAGATTACGGCGGAGAAGTAGCTTGTGCCGTATGCAAAAGCGGTTAGCCACGGACCTACGGATCTGCCGCCTAAAACAAAGCCGTTAACGTCGGTGGAATGCCTTCTGCAATACAGTCCTACACCTATGGTTACGGCAAAAAAGATAGCAAGTATCAGGATTTTGATGAAAAGTTCCATTTTTTATTGTCCCCTTTGTTTACTTTAACGCGTTGAAGTGTAACACTTTAACGCTTTTACTTATTAAAGCATGAGGCTGATTGATTGTCAAGAATTGGTCGTTATGTTATAATTTGAACGCAGTTCAAGCAATCCCCCGCTTCAAGCGTGATAAGCGCCAAGTGGGGGATAAGATGCTTGTCTAGGCTCAGGTTAAAACCCCGACTGAAAGAGTTGCGAAGCAGTCCGCGTTCATAAGCAAGTAGCGAAGCGGATTGCAGATGCCCGCATTAAGATGGAGGAAATCATTTATGGAACATACCGGACACAGTTTTCAGGATATGAGTATAGACTATTTTGAGTGTAATCCTTTTAACACAATCGGACAGGACTGGTTTGCTATTGCTGTTGAAAAGGATGGTAAGGTCAACGCAATGACTGCCGGTTGGGGCGGTATGGGTGTTATGTGGGGAAAAAACGTCTTTTTCATTGTGATAAGAAAGAGCCGTTATACTCATGAGCTTCTTGAGTCCTGTGACAGGCTTTCGGTTAATTTCTTCCCGGATAAAAAGGGGCGAATGTTCCTTAAGTATATCGGAAGCGTTTCCGGAAGAGATGAAGACAAGATTAAAAATTCACGAACCCATATCGACTATGATGATGGGGTTCCGTTTATAGATGAGGCCAAGATTGTATTTATTTGCAAAAAACTCAGTGTATCTCCGATCAATGCGGAACATTTCATTGACACACAGATTGATCCCAAGTGGTATGCCGACGGAGATTATCACGATCTCTACATCGTAGAAGCTGAGAAATTCATGGCCAGATAGAAACAAGGAAAGAGAGTGCTACAGTTATCATGCGTAAAGAACTTGCAAAGACTTATGACCCGAAACAGATAGAAGAAAAGACATATCAGACCTGGTTGGACAGAAAGTATTTCCATGCGGAACCGGATCCATCCAAAAAACCCTTCACTATCGTTATGCCGCCCCCAAACATCACGGGACAGCTTCATATGGGACATGCTCTGGACAACACCATGCAGGATATCCTTATACGTTATAAGAGGATGAGAGGATATAATGCGCTCTGGCAGCCCGGTACAGATCATGCATCTATTGCTACGGAGGTTAAAGTGGCGGATGCGCTCCGGGAGGAGGAAGGCCTTGAAAAGGAAGATATAGGAAGGGAAGCTTTTCTTAAACGTGTATGGAAATGGAGAGAAGAGTACGGTGGGCGTATTGTTGACCAGCTCAAAAAAATGGGATCCTCGGCTGATTGGGAAAGAGAACGCTTCACCATGGATGAAGGATGCTCCGAGGCCGTTACTGAGGTGTTCTGTAAGCTATACGAAAAAGGTTGGATATACAAGGGAAACAGAATCATCAACTGGTGCCCGGTTTGTGGCACTTCTATTTCTGATGCTGAGGTCGAGCATGAAGAGCAGGCAGGAAAGTTCTGGCATATATTCTATCCGGTGGCAGGCTCTGACGAAAAAGTGGAGATAGCCACTACACGTCCGGAAACCATGCTGGGAGATACAGCGGTGGCTGTAAATCCGAATGATGAGCGTTATGTCAACCTTGTCGGAAAGAAAGTCATATTGCCGATAGTAAACAAAGAGATTCCGATAGTATCGGACGAGTATGTTGATATGGAATTCGGTACCGGTGTGGTAAAAATTACTCCTGCTCATGATCCCAATGACTTTGAGGTTGGGCAGCGTCACAACCTCCCAATCGTCAATGTTATGAATGATGATGCTACGATCAACGAAAACGGCGGTGAGTATGTCGGCATGGATCGTTATGAGGCTCGCAGGAAGATTGTGGCTAAGCTGGATGAGCTTGGCCTTCTCGGAAATATAGAAGATCATACGCATGCGGTAGGTACACACGACAGGTGCGGTACTACGGTAGAGCCTATGGTAAAGAGCCAGTGGTTTGTAAAGATGTCGGATATGATAAAGCCTGCTGAAAAGGCTGTAAGAGACGGCGACATCAAGCTGGTTCCGCCGCGTATGGACAAGCTCTTTTTTAACTGGACTCAGAATATCAGGGATTGGTGTATTTCCCGTCAGCTTTGGTGGGGACACAGAATACCGGCCTGGTACTGTGATGAATGCGGAGAAGTTACGGTATCAAAAACAACTCCGGAGAAATGCTGCAAGTGTGGCAGCACACATCTTCGTCAGGATGAAGATACTCTTGATACGTGGTTTTCGTCGGCTCTCTGGCCGTTCTCTACATTGGGGTGGCCAAAAGAGACAGAAGATCTTAAATATTTTTATCCTACGGATGTGCTTGTTACCGGATATGATATCCTGTTTTTCTGGGTCATAAGGATGGTATTTTCGGGATATGAGCAGATGGGCGACAAGCCGTTCCATACCGTACTTTTCCATGGCCTCGTAAGAGATGATCAGGGACGTAAGATGAGTAAATCCCTAGGCAACGGTATTGATCCTCTTGAAGTTATCGACAAGTACGGAGCTGATGCTCTGCGCCTTACACTTATTACCGGCAATGCTCCGGGCAATGATATGCGTTTCTACTGGGAAAGGGTAGAAGCAAACCGTAATTTTGCCAATAAAGTATGGAATGCATCACGATTTATCCTTATGAATATGCCGGAAGAGAACCCGTGCATTGAGAATTTAAGCAGTCTCAAAGAGGCGGATAAGTGGATACTTTCCAGAGTTAATACGGTATCAAAAGATGTTACCGAAAATATGGAAAAATATGAGATGGGTATAGCTGTACAGAAGGTATATGATTTCATTTGGAATGAATTCTGCGACTGGTATATAGAGATAGTTAAGCCCAGACTTTATGCCATAAAAGAAAGTCCTACACAGGATCAGACTGATGATGCCAATACGGCTTTATATACGCTTAATACTGTGTTGAGCAGAGCACTGAAACTTCTGCATCCCTTTATGCCTTTTATTACGGAAGAGATATATCTTTCACTCAACCCAAAAGAAGAATCCATCATGATTTCGGATTGGCCGGAGTATGAGGAAAAGTTTGCTTTTGAAAAGTCCGAAAAGACGCTTGAGTCAATAATGGAAATGGTAAGAGGCATAAGAAATGCGCGTTCCGAGATGAACGTGCCCAACTCAAAAAGGGCAAGGGTGATGGTAGTTACCCAAAATCAGGCTCTTTCGAATGCTGTCTCCTCCGGGGAATACGATCATATACTTCTCTCCGATAATGTATCCGTTCAGTCTGATAAGAGCAATATAGCTGATGATGCGGTTTCTGTGGTCACTGCGGAAGCTGCGTGCTATATGCCTCTTGATGAACTGGTTGATACTGCCGAAGAGAAAAAAAGGTTGGAGAAGGAAAGAGACAGGCTTTCAAAAGAGCTTGAAAGATCGCATAAAATGCTTTCAAATGAAAAATTTCTGAGCAATGCCTCACCGCAAAAGGTTGAAGAAGAAAAAGCAAAGCTTGAAAAATATCAGACTATGTTTGATGAGGTCAGTGAACGCCTTGCATTGTTTGAATAAGGTGTAGTATAATAATTCAGAGTTATGCAAACTTCTGAGGGGCAAAAAGGGGAGTTCTCTTTTAGTCATCTTGGGGAAAGATCTGATTCGGAAAATGATATGACCATCGACACGGAAAAAACAGCCGAAGTGACTGCTGAAGAAATAGCGCAGGTAGCAGAGGCCGGTGCATCAAATCAGAATATTGATGTTCGTATAACTGCCGACAAAATGGCGGCTTATGTGACGTTGCGCAAATCGAAGCAGGACTTTACCGTAGATGATGTAATCGCCGCTTTACGCGCTTCCGGAGTGGTCTATGGCATAAATCAGTCAAATATCAAGCGTATTATCGAAAACGAAGGTTTCTTAGAGCCTATACCTGTGGCTGAAGGAACGGAAGCTGTTCCTTCCCAGCCGGGTTATTTCACATATCATTTCGAAAAGGCTGCCGAGAGAAAACCCAAGGTTCTTGAAGACGGAAGCGTTGATTACATGAATGTAAATGCTATTACCATTGTTCAGAAGGATGATGTGATAGCGGAGTATACGCCTGCCGTTCAGGGTATCAATGGTTCCAATGTGTTGGGGGTTCCCATTCTGGTTAAACGTGTTCCTGAACTTCCACCGCTGAGAGGTCAGGGCTTTTCCCGTTCTGAAGACGGTAGCACCTATACTGCCAATATCACTGGGAAAATAATAGAAGACAACGGACGCATAGTAATATCCAATGTGTATGAGCTTGTCTCCGACGCTTCCGTGGAGACGGGAAATATCGATTTCCACGGAGATGTGGTTATTCATGGGGCGGTTAGGGACGGTATTACCGTAAAGGCTACCGGATCCATTACCGTAAACGGTATCGTGGAAGGTGCTCGCCTTGAAGCGGGAGGAGAGATAGTTCTAAGACAGGGACTTCTCGGAAACTCAAAAGCTGTCATTAAGTGTGGCGGAGACCTTACAGCGAAGTTCATTGAGTTTTGTTATGTGGAAGTTGAGGGAGATATTCACGCGGAGAGCTTCATGGAAAGCGAGATATATTGTTACGGCAGGATTCTTTTGGACGGACGGCGAAGCAAGATTATCGGTGGTTCCACTGTGGCTATAGAGGGTATAGTTACCGAGGTTATTGGTAACAGTGCTGAGGTTCCCACCTGGGTAAGAGCCGGAGCTGATGCGGAACTGAAGTTTCAGGTTATATCTCTCAAGAAGAAGATAGAAGCCACACAAAACAGTATCAAGCGTGTGGAACAGGGTCTTGAAATCATTGCCCGTATGGAAAAGAGCGGACAGGGAAATGCGGAAGAAAACAGATCCAATCGTATGCAGCTTATGCGTGTCAAAATAAGAGATACATCCATTCTAAACGAGGATCGCATGGAGATGTCCAGACTTGAACGACTTATCATGAATGGACAGACTGTGGAGATCGTGGTTCGTGACACTATTTATCCCGGTACCAATCTGAAGATTGGAGATCAGATATTGAAGGTAAAGAGC
>CAJOOT010000088.1 GCA_905236215.1 uncultured Eubacterium sp. | reverse complement strand
TAGCTGTTCTTATATGACTTATATGGATGTGTCATAAGTTCCTCGTTTTTTTCACGATATCCGTGCCACATCTCACCCAAAGCATCTATCGGGAGCTTTCGTCTTTCCATTTCATCATGCCCCCACTTGTATACCATATCAAGAAGCGGTATAACGCTTTTTCCTGCATCGGTCAAACGATATTCTACCTGCGGCGGAGACGTGGGAAGAACCGTACGGGATACCAGACCCGCATCTTCAAGCTGATGCAGATTCTGGCTCAACACCTTCTGGCTGATCGGAAGCTGCTTCATAAATCGCGAAAAATGCGTAAGTTCTCCTTCATCCAAGTCCATCGCGCGCAATATAAACGGCTTCCATCTGCCGAAAATAGCTTTCATTGCATAGTTGTACGGGTCTTGAGCTATATCAAAGACAAGATCTTCATTATCCGGCATAATACTTCTCCTTATTTTAATCCAAACAGTAAACAGTTTGATTATACAACAGTATTTTCATCCGACAACCCCCTGTGGATTATGTAAACCACATGTTTGCTTTAATTTCTCTGTTTTTTTGATTACCTGCAATTACCTCGAGGTAACTATATTACTTTCACGTGCCGTATTCACAAAATAAAAGTGTTTTGCTATGATTCTATCAAAGATAGGGCAGATACACATATTTCTGCCAAAATATTCTTTTTTAAGGAGGGTAACATCAATGGGTTGCAGCAAGTATTCACACATGTTTGAACCTCTCACCATAAAGGGTGTAACGTTCAAAAACAGGGTTTTCGCATCCCCCATCACCACTAACAGAATTGTCGATCACGGATATCCCACACCGGAAGGTATCGACGTATATGAGACAAAATCCAGAGGCGGCTTTGGCGAAGTCACGGTAACAGAAAGCTTTATAGATCATGAATATGCCTGGCGTCACGAGCATGGCCTAAATGTCTGGGATAACCCCATGACCACATTTCATATGGAATCCATCATGACTCTGACTGAAGGCATCAAGGCACATGGCGCTGTAGCCGCAATTCAGCTCAATCATGTAGGTGCCATGAACCATCCGGACACCATCCCGGGTCATAAGAATCCCATAGGTCCTTCAGCATTTGTAAGAGAAGATGGCGTAAAAGTTGAAGAAATGACAGTGGAGATGATGAAAAAAACCGCTGCCCAGTGGGCAGAAGCAGCATGGAACTGCAAAGCTTTAGGCTTTCAAGTCATCAACCTTCATGGTGGCCACGGCTGGCTTTTGAATCAGTTTATATCACCCAAATTCAACCACAGAACAGACGAGTTTGGCGGAAGTATGGAAAACAGAGCCAGATTTCCCATCATGGTCTGTGACAAAATTCGCGAAGTCTGTGGAGAAGATCTTCTCATCGAATATCGAATGAGCGGCTCCGAGCGAATGGAAGGCGGAATGACCATTGAAGACGGCATTGAATTTGCCAAACTCATCCAGGATCACGTAGATATGATTCACGTTACCAGTGGCTCTTATCAGGATCATGTAAATACCAAAGCTTTCTCTTCAATGTTTGATCCCCACGGCTGTAATCTGGATCTGGCCGCCGCTATCAAAGAGCATGTGCATGTGCCTGTCATCGCCGTAGGCGGTTTCAACCATCCTCAGCAGATAGAGGACGCAATAGCTTCCGGCAAATGTGACGTAGTGGCCATGGGTCGCCAGCAGTTTGCAGATCCGGACTTCGTAAACAAAACACGCGACGGCATAGAAGACGAAATAGCTCCCTGCCTTCGCTGCTCATGTTTCAATCCTCTCGCCAAAGATCCGGGTGAACGTCCAATTCCCGCCCTATGGCACTGTGCTGTCAATCCTTGGGGACAAAGAGAGCTTCGCTGGCGCAATGCTCCAAAGCCTTTAGGAAGCAGGAACGTGGTGGTAATAGGCGGTGGTGTTTCCGGCATGTATGCAGCAGCTACAGCAGCAGACAGAGGACACAAAGTAACTCTTTTGGAAAAAAGCGACCGGCTGGGAGGCCAGTTGTGGTTCACTGATATCGACACCGACAAGGAAGCCCTAAATGCTTTCAAAAACGCAATGATAGCAAGAGTAGAACATCGTGATATAGATATCAGGCTGGGAATTGAAGCTACTACAGATTATGTAAACCAACTTAATCCCGACTATGTCATCTGCTCCGTGGGCTCTCACCCCTTCGTGCCTCCAATTGATGGAATTGAAAATGCAAAACATGCACTTTATGCATATACGCATCCTGATGAGATCAAAAACAGAAAGGTCGTGATCATAGGCGGCGGTGCCATAGGCTGCGAATCGGGATATTTTTTCGCCTCCGAATGGGACGCAAAAGTAAGCATACTGGAGATGCGTGAAGATGTGATGATGGATTCCTATCCTTCTCAGAAAGATGCTCTTTTCCCGAGAATGGACAAGGTCGGCATGGAAAGAATATGCTCCGTCAATATTACACAGATAAAAAAAGACAATGTAAAATACAAAGATAAAAACAGGAGCAATTGTTCGATTGATGCAGATATAGTGCTATATTGCTGCGGTTCTCGTTCAAATGATGATGTAGTCAAAAGCCTTGAAGGCGTATGCGACAGATTCGTGGTAACCGGCGATTCAAAGAAAGCCCGCACAGTAAAAGAAGCTACTTACGAAGGATTCTGTGCTGCAATGGATATTCTGTGATTTTTAACTCAGTCGGAGAGATCCCCCACCTCTAAGCGTTAGCGTAGGTGGGGGTTATGACAAACTATACTCCGTCGGGGTAC
>CAJOOT010000087.1 GCA_905236215.1 uncultured Eubacterium sp. | reverse complement strand
GATTAGTAGCGCGGTTTTGTCGCTGGTAGGTGCAGATGATGTATCGGAAAAGAAGATTTCACTTGAAAATGCCGTAAGCCACAGATCACTTGAAAAAGGTAATTCAAAAGCTCCCGATACAGAGACCACAGTTGTAGACAGAGCGCTGTTTCAGGCTTATATTTCCGAAAAGTTTTCATCATATACGGAGCCTGTCGAAGGCAGAGCCTTAGACTATGAGCTGGAATACTGCTATGCGGGAAATGATTCTGACAAAGAAAATCTTGCAGCTGTAGCTCAGGGGATGATAAATCTGAGGGAAATTATGAATACAGCCTATATTGTGACAGATAGCCAAAAGGTTCAGGAGGCCAGGATAGTGGCATTGGCAATATGCTCTATATTGGCACTTCCTCCTCTGGTGGAGGCGGTAAAGATGGGAATACTTGCAGCCTGGGCATATGCGGAGAGTGTAGCTGATGTAAGGGATATCTTTGACGGAAAGAAAGTAGAGCTTATAAAGACAGCAGCTACATGGAAAACGTCGCTTGAGGGAGCAGCATCCGGTGCTGTTGAGGAAGCTGAGGGAAGCAGTGAAAAAGGTCTAAGTTATGCGGAATATCTGCAGATGTTGATGATTTTGGAGGGTACAGCAAGTATTACCATGAGAGCTCTTGATATGATAGAGTTTTCGCTTAATAAGCTTAAGAACTGTAAAAATATAAAGATGGATCAGCTCGTTGCACAAGCTGATTGGGAGGTAAAGCTTAATGCTGACTCCATGTTTCTTAATATGTTTGGTTCAATGGGAAACTTTGGTGAAGGCGTATATACAGCAAGCGGGAGCTTTGCATATACATAACGCATAAGCCAGGTCCCGGTTGGGAAGGGTATGCAAAGGTGTTTTCCGGACCCGGTCTTTTGTGCCGATGCATACAGATAATGCACATGATATTTATGAAAAAAATCATCTATAACTATGAAAAAATCTATAATCTGATCTTATTATTCCTAAACATGGCGGGAGCAAAAAAATGTTTCTATCTCACCGTTCAAAAGACTCTAAATATCGCGATTCGTGCGTGGAGAGTACTAAATTGCGATAATAAATTCAAAAAAACCGACATGTCTTTGGGAAGGTCTTTCTCCGGTCGGAAAACGCTTTTTCATACCCTTCCCCAAAAATTGAGGGCTTCGATGACCGTAGAGGCATCACTGGCACTGCCGATATTTTTTATGGCGCTGTTCACTGTGCTGTATCTGTTTCAGGTATGTCTTTTGCAGCAGCAGATAAGATGCGCGATGTATGAGGCGGCTCAGGAGCAGGCACTTACTGCTCATGTAACGGAGGATGGAGGGGGGATATCTGAGCTTAGCTCTTTTGGTCTTGATACAGCTCTGGGAGAACTTAGTGTGCAGTCTGCATTGAATGATGAAGGGATACTTGATCTGGTGGTGGGCGGCAGAGCCGGCGTTATCTGCACGCAAATAGACGGAGATAAAAATTATGTCAACCTACAGTCTACATGTACATTAAAACTTCCGTTGGCATTTTGTAATATTGGAGTATATGTCATGAGGGACGAAGTTCATGTTCGCAAATGGACAGGTTACGATCCTGCCGGTTCATCTTCATGTGAGGGTGATGAGGAAATGGTATATATTACCGCCAGCGGAGTGGCTTATCACAAAGACAGAGAGTGTTCCTACCTTAATCCGTCTATAAAAAAGACATCCGTATCAGCAGCAAAAGAATCCCGTAACAGCAGTGGACATAAGTATTACGCCTGTCCTTTATGTGCTAAAGGGGAAATCTTGGGAGACGTATATATAACTACTTATGGAGAGAACTACCACACCTCAGTTAACTGTTCGGGTCTTAAGCGAACTATCAGCTGCGTGACTCTGTCAGAAGCAAAAGAGGCGGGAAAACACCCTTGCTCCAAGTGCGGAGGATAGAAGGATGAATCAGGTTTTTATGCTCTATATGCTGGGATATTGTGCAATAAAGGATTTACTGACAAAAAAGCTGGAAGTATGGGCTGTGACATTGTTTTTTTTTCAGGGAGTGATATGTATTTACATTGGAGACGGACCGGGAATATTCTCTGTCATAGCAGGGGCGCTGTCGGGTGCGGTGATGATAATTGCATCTATCATTACACGGGGAGCGGTAGGCATTGGAGACGGAGTAATAGTTCTTATTACCGGAATGTTTTTGGGAATAAGGCAGAATATGGAATTGCTCATAGTGGCATTGCTTTTGTGTGCCGTTACATCCCTTGTGTTTATTACCGTATTTAGAAAAAACCGTAGATACGAGATTCCCTTTATTCCATTCCTGTTGGTTTCTTACATTATCATTGAGGCGTAGTTAAAAGGGGAAAAGCATGACAGAACTGATTAAAGATTATGTCGACCGAGGCGGCAAAAGATTTACCCAAAAGTATCTTAAAGCGTCCTTTACGGTAGAAGCTTCGTTCATAGTGCCTATAGCTCTTGCTTTGATGCTGTTTGTGTGCTTTACGGCGTTTTGGTTACATGATAGAAATGTATCGTGGATAAATGCAGCAGATAATGCATATCATGCTGCGCGTTATATGGAGGATGGAGATAATTCCGAAAAAGCCGTAAGTTATGCGGCGGAGCATGCGGATGATTTTCTGATAGGTAATGCGTCTGTAACAGACAGTCTCTCTACAGGTAAGCTTATCACCGAGGCTTCTTTGGATGGATATGTGGGGATACCGCTTGCGGGGTGGTTTGCAAAGCTTGGCTGGCCGTCTTTCGGATCGGTACATGAAAATCACAGGTGTATGGTTCTAAGGCATTGTGAGTTAATACGTCATTATAGGCTGGCAAAAAAGTTAAAGGGAAGAAAATGAAAGGAAATATAGCATGAAGATAGAAAAAGTAACAGATGCAAGAGGGAGTTATGTTTTGGCAAAAGATGTGGAAGAGGCTGATAATCCGTTTGAACTTATTATGATAGAGAGGACTCACCCGTCATATCTTTTGAAGATGACAGAGCTTTGCCTGAACGGGGAAAAGAGCATTAGATATGAGGCATCCGGGATGATTTCCCTGGATAAACTGTTTGAAACACAGAAGATGAAAAAGGAGCATTTATTAAGCCTGTTTAATCACGTGTCAAATATGATAAGAGAGACATATAAATATTTGATATCGGCAGACAGAATCTGTCTGGATCCGGGCATGATATATCAGGATTTATCCTCGGGAAGATGGCACTTTGCATACGTTTTGCACAGTTCGGAAACATTTGTGGAGGCGTTTAGAAGACTTATGATGTTTGTGCTGGAAAAAATCGACCACGAAGATGATGAAGCCGTGGATATGGGTTATGATTTGTACGATGCGACATTGACGGAGGGCTTTGTATTGTCATGCTGGCTTAACAATAGGTTAAATTCAAAATCGGAGCAGGAAGATTTTACGCATGAGATTAAGGCTGAAGATGGCGAAGAGTTCAAGTATATTTTGGAGGAGTCCGAAAAACCCGGGGCAACCGGGGAGATATATGATAAGAACTATGAAGAAGAGTTGATAAGGTCATGTTCTATAGTGGCGTGCGG